>JBKDZQ010000458.1:0-4886 GCA_047971325.1 Parahaliea sp. | reverse complement strand
GCAGGCGATAGTGGAATTGACATCGCCCACCACCAGCACCGCGGCGGGAGGGTTGTCATCCAGCTCCGGCTCAAAGCGTTTCATGATCTCTGCGGTTTGTACCGCGTGCGAACCCGAGCCCACGCCCAGGTCAACATCCGGCTCCGGAATCCCCAGCTGGTCGAAGAAGGACTGTTTCATCGCCGCGTCATAATGCTGTCCGGTGTGCAGCAGGCGGCAGGGTATGGGCGGAACCGCAGCGCCAAAGGCGCGGATAACCGGTGCAATCTTCATGAAATTGGGCCGGGCGCCCACCACGCAAAGCACGTGCCCCTTCGTACTTCCCTGTGTCATCGCTGCATATTCCTAAAACTGGTAATCCAGACTGAGAATGATCCGATTCTCGTCGTAGTCATCTCGCTCATTGTCGGATTGGTTGTCGGCATATTGGTAAGACAGACTGACGCTGGCTCGATTACCCAGATCACGATTGACCCCAAGCGTAATTCTGGTGAGGTCAGACTTTCGATAAATCCCACCGATACGCAACCCATCCGGTTCCCGCCGGTGCCATGTCAGTCTAGAAAACACACTCAGACGACGACCGAAATCACGTTTCAATCCCAGACCGACATAAGTAAATTGATCTTCGTAGCCATCCTCAAAGCGCGTCTGCACCGAACGCGAACCGCTTATAGAGGCCGAAGTACGCCGCCCATTGTAGCGATAACTAAGCAACAGGCTTTCATCAAGAACAGCGCTCTTGGCGAACGTCGTATCCCGCCCACCCAAGCCCATAACATCCTGATCTCCGGGCAGCCCATCATCCACCAGGTCGTCAATATCATCGGCAAAGGGGTCCGAGCCTCGCAGTGATCTGGAATAGGTGAGTTCCCGACGATAGCTTGCACTTACCATGCTGTGCTTGTGCCGATATGACACGCTGGCACGGGGAGTATCGCCGAAGAAACTCTCACCCGTTCCCACTTCAATGGCGACACGGGTATTCGGTGTCCAGGTCAAGCCAATATCCCAAAAACCGCCATCGTCATCCTGGAAAACGGTCACATAGTCATTCCATTCCTCACCGGCATAGCCGTTGATCTGGAACGCACGAGACATTTGGTATGCGGCCCTGACTCGCATCGAAGACAACTCGCTGTTGAACGAATCCTGGCCAGCGGGCCGATTAGCGTACTCGACATCGCTGTAACTGCCGAGCAGACCGGCGCTGAATCGCGAGCGCTCTGGTGAGATACCAAAGGCAAATTGCACTTCCTGGCGCTGATTGTCGTAAAGGTCGTTCTCGGTATTAAATTCCTCGCTGTAGCGATACTGCAACAGCATTTCTGTTTTATCGGTAAGGCGACGTGCGATATAAGGAGCCACAGAATACTGGTAACTGGTATTCAGATTGCCGCGTCCGTTGATGGGATCATCTCCACCGGCCTGAAATGCATTAATGCGGTTCTGATCAGCGAAGCCCGTGGTCTCCAGATAAAGTAAGTTATTGACCAGTATCGAGTCGCTACTGAAACGAATCCTCGGGGCGGGTGAAATCGTATTGGCTCCGGTCGCTGAACAGTTCACATTGCTGTTTTCCAGCGTATTGAACTGAACGGCTGCGTACAAATCGATCTCGTTAAGCTGACTATCTGACTTAAGACATATGCGCGGTGTCAAAGTACCGACAAGTTTGTCAATACAGTTTTCTGATAACATACAGATGTTGTCAGAGTATATCGCACTGGCCGAAACGCCAGCCTCACGCTCCCATTGGCCAGCCCACACAGGCACGATGGTGACCGCCGATATAACAACCAAGGCACGTCGTGGAATGGCGCGTTTCATGGCACCACCGCAGCCCGATCCTGATTATAGGGGCCACCTTCCTTTTCACCGTAACCATAACCATAACCGTAACCATAGCCATAGCTCATCGCGGCAAAGCGGCGGCGGCGCGCACGGTTGAGCACCATACCGACCGCCTTGTCCTCGCCGATATGCTCGATAGCCTCGACCACAGCGGCCTGGGGTGTGCGCTCGGCGGACACTACAAAGACCACCTGGCCGACAAAACTCGCCAGCACGCTGGCTTCGGTAGTCATCAGCAACGGCGGCGAGTCGAATACAATGACCCTGTCCTCGTAACGCTGGGACATTTCCACCATCAACCGCTTCATGCTGTCGCTGGCCAGCAGTTCGTTGGACTTGGCGTGTGCCCTGCCAGCAGGGAGAATGGTGAGTTTCTCCACATTGGTGTGGAACAGCACTTCCGACAGGTCGATATCCCGATTTTCCAGCAGGTCGATCAAGCCGAGGCTGTTGCGGGGAACACCCAGCCGCAGCCCAGCCGATGCCTTGGCCACGTCGGCGTCCACAAACAGCACGGTCTTGTCCATTTCCATGGCAATGCTGAGGGCGAGGTTGATCGAAGAGAAGGTCTTGCCGTCACCTTCCAGGGCACTGGTGACCATCACCAGGTTGGGAAAACGGATCCTGGAGGCCGATTCGCCCTCGATATTGCGCAAAATGGGTCGCTTGATGGTGCGGTACTGTTCAGCGATGGAACTGCGCGGCGTGGTTGGTGTCAGCATTCCCTGGTGGTGCAGTTCCTCAAAGGGGATGTTGATGACCCCGGCACTCGACCGGTTGGAGGCTCGCACCACTGCATCAGCCATCCGCCCCGGGCGAGCCTCCGCACTTTGCAAAGCGGCCCTCTCAACCGTGTCGGGGACAGGAGTTTCCGGGGCCTGCCCGGCATCTGTCTTGCGCTTGCCGAGTTCACCAACGGCTTTTTCAATGATGCTCATAGCAATGTATTCCGTAGCATTCCCTGTCGAATCAGGCCACAGCGCCCGGCAGCGCCATCTGTTTCAGGCTCAAACCGGCACAGAGTAAAAACAGCGCCCCCATCAGCGACATGTAGGTCAGCGAGGCAATCATCTCCTTGCGCTTTTCCTCGGCGGGCTGCACCAGGGTGACCGTGCCAAGCAGCGGCAGGCCGGACACATTGGCCAGGGTGCGTGGGTCCGAAATGACCGGTGACAGAATCGACAGGAACAGGCCCACACCGACACCACCGCCCAGCGCCACCAGCAGGGCACCGGCATTGATCAGCGCTTTGTTGGGTTCACTGGGACGCAGGGGTACAAAGGGCGGGTCGATTACACGGAAAGTCACGCTGGAAGCCTGTTGCTCCACATCGCCGGACAGGCGCGCCGACTCGCGCCGCTGCAGCAGTACCTGGTGTTGCGAGGCGATCACATTGTAATCACGATCAAGCTGCTTGAGCTCGGCCTCTACTTCGGGAATGCTGCTGACCTTCGCTTCCAGGTCGTTGACGCGCTGTTCGTATTCATCCACCCTCACCTTGAGTTCCGCGGCCGTGGCCTCGGTCTCAGCCAGCATCGCGCGCATACCCTGGTAGACCGGGCTGCTGGCCAGTCCGGAGTAGGCGGCCGAACCGGTCGCCAGGGCCAGTTGCATCTCCGCTTTCTTCTCCGCCTGCAGCTCTCTCAACAGGCCCTGCACCTGCCTGACCTCCGGGTGTTTTTCGGTATAGCGGGACATCAGGCTGTCCAGCTTGAGTTGCAGGGCCTGGATGCGGGAATCCAGCGGTGATCCACTCCCGCCACTGGACAGGAACACCGGCTCCTCGCCCGCCAGCTGGCTGTCGAGTTGCTGGCGCCGGTTTTCGGTTTCTTTCAGCGCCAGGCGCGCTGCGGAAAGATCGTTGCGGGCAACTTGCAGCCGGCTGTAGTAATCGCCACCACCTCCCGGCAGCACATCGACGTTCTCCTGCTTGAAGCGGGCCAGGCGGTTTTCCGCGTCGACCAGGCGCTTTTCGTAGTCGGCGACCTGCTCATCGATAAAGCTCTTGGCACCGCTGCTGTCATCGCGCTTCTCATTGCGGGAGTTTTCAATAAACACGGTGATCAGGGACTGGGTGATCTTCTTGGCCATTTTCGGGTCCGAGTTGCTGACCGAAATGGCATAGAGAGAGGAGTTGCCCCGATCGCCCTGAAGCGAAATGGTGTCGCGCAAATCCGCGACCATCTCCTCCCGCTGTACCGGAGAATTGACATTGAGGTCGAGATCGGTCATGCGCATCAGCTGCTCGAGATTGGGCCGGCTCAGCAGGGTGCGACTCATCATGGCGATGCGCTGGTTGATATCCGGCTGGATCGCCAAGCCCTTCAACAAGGGCCGCAGGACACTGTTGGTATCAACGTAGAGTCTGGCAGTGGCGACGTAGGACTCGGGCAAGCGCCAGATCATCACCCAGGCCGACAGAGCGATGACCCAGGCCACAACCAGTACCAGCCAGCGATGGCGCCAGACTCCAAGCACATGAGACAAAATTTGCGCCATTGCGTCCTGCATCGAGAACTCTCCTCCTGCGGGTATTGAGTGCCGCTTAGAACCAGGATTCCGAGATAATGACGACGTCCCCCGGCATCAGTACCACGTTGGCGGATATATCACCATCCTTGAGCAAATCATCCAGTTTCAGGGGGTAGGACTTCTGGCTGCCACCCTCCGCGCGCACCAGCACCGAACCATTGCCGTCCGCGAATTCGGTCATACCACCAACCGCGATCATCAGGTCGAGCAGGGTCATGTGCTTGCGATAGGGCACACTGGCGGGCTGAGCCGCCTCACCGACCACTCTCACCTGCTGGGAGGGAACCCCGACGAACTGGTTGACGATGACACTGACGACCGGCTGGCGGACGTACTGGCCGTAGGCCTTTTCGATGTCACGGGCCAGTTCACTGGAGGTTTTGCCACTGGCCACCAGGTCCTCCACCAGGCGGGTGGTAAACTTCCCATCCGGACGGACGATGTCCTGGGAGGACAGCTCCTCGTTGCCCCAGACAAAGACTTCCAGGGAGTCGCCAGGA
>JBKDZQ010000457.1:0-1948 GCA_047971325.1 Parahaliea sp. | reverse complement strand
GCGCATAATCGCCTTCTGTGCGTGGTTGAGTTCCCGAAAGCGCTCCAACTTCTCCAACTCGTCCGGGGTCATGGACAGGCAGATCCACCACTCGATCATCGACTGCATGGGCTCGGCGGATTTGGGTAGGTCATACAGGTTCTGGGTCGCTAGCCAGAACCAGGCCCCCAGCTTGCGCCACATCCTGGTGTTTTTGACGACGTAGGGGGCGAGCAGGGGATTCCTGGTGATGATGTGGCCCTCGTCGGTGACGTTGATGATGGGCCGCCCCAGGAACTGGTCACGCTCGGCGATGTTGTTGACCGTGTTGATCAGGGAGATGTAGGCGATGGAGAGTTGGGCGTTGTAGCCCTCGCGGGCAAAGGTCGCCAGATCGACGATAGTGATGTCGGCCTCGGGCCAGGGCGTGCCGGGGCGGTTGAACATATCGCCGTCCAGGCCCTCGCAGAACATGTCCATTGCGTCGGCCATGTCCAGCAGGCTCACACGCCCGGTCTCGGGCAGTGTCGTATACAGGCTGCGCTCGCGCAGGGCGTCGCGCACGTCCTCGGTCAGCACCGAGCGTTTATCCTGGGTGCAGCGGCGGGCGGCATTGAGGAGGCACTGGCGGATCAGGCTGCGGTCGGCGCGGGTCATCCGCGCCTCTTCCCTGTCTTCTCCGCCGGTGATCATTAGCCGGGCGGTGATCTCCAGTTCGCCCAGCACGTCGCGTTGTTCGTCTTTCGATGTTGGGGGAGACGTTTCCTCGTCGTCATCCAGGGCATCGGCGTCCAGGGTGCTGACCTCGCCGGGGGTGTCGACCAGCCGCCGGGCATCGCTGAACGGTGCCAGGCTCACACCGGCACCGGGGGCCAGCTTGACCCGATGCACGCTCAGTCCGAGGCGTTTGGCAAAATCTCCGAACAGGCCGAAGGAGTTGCCCGCTTCGACGATGAACAGCCGTGGCCGGTAGATCGCGACCACCTGGTTGAGGATGTTGTTCAGCGTGGCGGACTTGCCGGAACCGGTCGGGCCGAACAGGAACAGGTGGGCGTTCATCTGCCGGTCCTGGCGGTTGAGCGGATCGAAGGTGATGGTGCCGCCACCGCGATTGAACAGGGTGATGCCGGGGTGGCCGGTGCCCTGGTTGCGGCCCCAGAGCGGTGAGAGGTTGGCCGCATGCTGGGCAAACATCAACTGGGTGTACCACTGACGCCGATCCCTGGCCGGGTCGAACACACAGGGCAGCCAGCGCAGATAACTGTTGAGGGGAGCGACCTCATCCTCTTCCCGCACCGGTTGCAGGCCGGCGTTGAGCATCACGTTGGCGAGTTGCAGGCCGCGTGCGTCCAGTTCCGCCAGGTCGCGCCCGCGCAGGTAGAAGGCCAGCGCGCCGCGATAGAGTTTGTGGGCGCTGCCGATCAGCGAACGGGCCTCCTGCACGTCCCGGCGCGCCTGCTCGGAGGCCAGGGTGTCACCGACGGCCTTGCGATCCAGCTGATTGAGCTGTGCTTCGAGCACGTCCTGGGGCGTGGCCACCAGGGTCAGGCACATCACCGTGTCCTCGGGCATCTGGTCGAACAGGGCATTGAAGGCGTCGCCGCCCTTGCGGGTCTCACCGGTGATGTGGCCGGTGGTCGGTGGTGTGCGCAGGCGATCGAGTACCAGAACCCGGTGCGGCATGCCGTCGAACCGCCAGGTGCCGGTTGCCACATCGGAGTGCGGCTCGCCGAAGAACAGGCGCTGCGAAAAATCGGCACCGCTGGCCAGTTCGAGGTCACCCGGTTCCGGCTCGCTTGGGTAGGCGGTCAATCGATAGAAGCGTTCCCGGTCCGCTGCCGTGGGCCCGAGCACAGTGGGGTGCGGATTGAACCAGCGCAGCAGCCAGGCGTGGATGTCCGCTGCCTGCAGGCGGCGCGCCCCAACGCCGGCATTGGTCAGTCCGCCCAGCAAGCGGTCACAGACCGTC
>JBKDZQ010000456.1:0-3114 GCA_047971325.1 Parahaliea sp. | reverse complement strand
CGGCGCCGCGCACCATGTCCGCTGCGTACTGGATCAGCTGCTGGGCACCGGGCAGCACCATCCCGTCGCAGACCCGCAGGAAGCCCGGGTGGGAAAATACCAGCTCGGCGGGGATGATGCCGAGCTTCACCAGGCTGCGGGGGCCGTAGAGATCCCGCAGCACCAGATCCAGCAGCTCGGCGCGCTCACGCACGCCGGATTCGATGGCCTGCCACTCGCGACTGTCCACCAGCAGGGGGATGGGGTCCAGGGTCCAGTCGCGGGCGCCACCGGTGCGGTAGTCGTTATAGGTGGCACCACCGTCGCGCAGGATGCGCTCCACCATACTCTGGCGGCTGGCACGCTCCTGCTCACTGAGCTCGCCGAGGCTGTGCAGCAGATACTCCCAGTGCGGGCGCAGCTCGCCGCCGGGACGGTAGGCCTCGACATAGGCGCCCTGTGCGGGCGCGGGCGCCAGTATGCTCTGGTCCTTCGCAGCCATGGCGACTCCTGTTGCCGGGTGGAGCCGCGAATTATTACCCAATTGGCCACACGGCGCCAATGGCCGCAGCCGCGGCAATGGCCCGAGGCCAGCCCGGTAGCGGCAGCCACCGCACCTTGCATCAGGATGGCCGCCACTACCCGCCCGCAGCCTCGAGAAAGCCCGTCGCAGCCCTACCGGTGACCATCCGGCTGACGCTGAATCACCTGAGAAGGGCCAAAAAACAATTGTATCGATACATATAATAAATTATAGTGAGCGACAGTCAGAACCTGTGGAAAAAATATGAGGAGCGGGCAATGGAATTTGGCGTAGTTTCACTGGGTGACCACCTGCCGAACCCGGTCACGGGGCGCTACAACGAATCGCAGGCACAGAAGCACCTCGCCTGGGTGACGCAGGGCGTACTGGCGGAGCGCTACGGCTATGCCTCGCTGTGGCTCGGTGAACACCATTTCAACGATTACATCCTCTCGGTGCCGCAAATGGTGCTGGCGGCCATTGCCATGCGCACCACAAGCCTGCGCCTGGGCACGGCGGTGACACTGCTGGCCAACCACGACCCGGTGCGTATCGCCGAGGATTTCGCCACACTGGATCTGCTTTCCGGCGGTCGCGCCGAAATTGGCGTGGCGCCAGGCATCAGCCCCGCCACCTTTGAGCTGTTCGGCCAGTCCGGCCAGGAAGCCGGCGCCATGATGGTTGAAAAACTGGACCTGCTGGACCGCCTGTGGTCAGAGAGGGAGCTCGATTGGGAAGGGCTTTACCGCGCCCCCTTCAAAGCCGCCCACGTCGAGCCCAGAACCTTCTCGGGGCGCCCGATCCCCATCTGGGTGGGGACCGGCACGTCGATCGACAAGGCCACCGCCGCCGGGCGCAAGGGCTACAAACTGCAGTTGGCCACCATCTTTGGCGCCTACAAGGACTACGCCCCGGTCGCCGCGGCCTACCGCGAAGCCTATCTCGCCGCCGGGCACCCCGAGAACGAGATGGAAGTGGCGGTGATTGCCTACTGTTACGTCGATGACGACAACCCCACACCCCACGACGCCTGGGCGCCCTACATGGGGCAGTATCGCCACTTCATGAAGGATATTGTGCGCGGCAAAGGCCTCACCGAGGGAATCAAGGCCCTGGCGTCGCTGGCAACCGCCCGGGACCTCGACGGTGGCTGGCGGGAATTTGATTTTTGTGGGCCATCGCGGCAGATCGCCGAGCGGGTACTGCAGGCCAACGAGGACGTGGGGGGCATCGACCATCTGTACTGCTATTTTGACGCGGGCGGCATGCCGCAATCCATGGTGGAGGATTCCATCGAGCAATTCGCGCGGCAAGTCATGCCGCGCGTGCGCAGGGAACTGGGAGTGGAAAAGGCGGCCTGAGGGCTTGTCCTTCGGCGCTACTGGCCGATCAGGCCCAGCAGCAAGCGTTCGATATCCTCCGGCGCCCAGGCCGGGGGGATGTCCGGCGCGTCGGTCAGGTGGCTGATCATCAGTCCGTCCATCAGCGACAACATGCGGCGCGCGATGATCCCCAGCCGCTGTGTGGGCAGTGGCGGCTGCCGGCTCTCGAACACCAGGGCCAGGCTCGCGACCAGTTCATCGACGGCCATCTGGCGAATGCGCCGGACCGCCGGGCGGATGGCGGGGTCTATGTCCTGCGCATCCATAGCCAGCCTGATCACCAGCAGCAAGGTGCGGTATTGCTTCCGGTTGTGCCGCAGGAGCACCTGTACCAGGGTATGGGCGCGGGCGCTGGTACCGCGGATGTCCCGCAGGCGATGGCGCAAGTCGATGCCGCTCAGGGTCTCGCCCACGTACTCGATGGCCGCCACGCAGATACCCGCCTTGCTGCCAAAATGGTGGTGCAGGGAGCTCACCGGCAGGCCAGTGGCATCCCGTATCGCCGACAGACTGGTGCCCGCGTAGCCATACCGGGAAAACAGCCGCAACGCCTCGGCAATGATGCGCTGGCGGGACTGCTCACCGCGCTGGCGGCGGCCATCGGCCAATGGCTTCGATTTTACTGGCACTTCACTCCCTGCCACACCGGAGACCATGCTGTTCCTCTGAAGACGCCAATATCACCCCCACAGGACGACAGTGCAACTACTCGTTGATGCCGGATAGTCGCGCCCCCCATCTGGCGGGGACGCGACCAGCGCATTGGCCCTCCCTGTGCCGCACGCGCATCTTCGATAGCGGTCGCTGACGCATGCGGGACCAGCGGTACATCCTGGACCCAGGTCGTGAACAGTCCCCGGAACTGCCCAGGATCAAGCAGGGAAAACAGCCGGTTGAAGGTGTCGTGTGATGGAACACCACCGGGTAACTGCAAATACTGGCGAAACCAATCCTCGCGTTCGTGCGCGAGCAACTCGATGCCGTTCCAGTCATCGGCCCCGCACAGCAGGGCACAGGTGGTCATGAAGACCACCTCCCCGAGGTTGTGGGTACACTTGGCAGCCTGGCGTGGGTCTTTGAGCCGCAGGATCCATTCGAGCAGCGGGGTATTCTGGCGCATGGATAAAAGCCGTGAGCATCCCGCGTTCGCGTGGATCATGCAAGTGGCGCCGCGCCTTTGCTCATCCTGCTGCACAAAAAACGTTCATGCGTTTGCCCTGGCACCGACCC
>JBKDZQ010000455.1:0-3188 GCA_047971325.1 Parahaliea sp. | reverse complement strand
CCATCGTCGAAGCCGCCGCGGTGCGCCTGCGCCCGGTGCTGATGACCACCGCCGCGCTGGTGCTGGCCATGCTGCCGCTGCTGATCGCCGACGGCCCCGGCGCCTCCGCCCGCTTCTCCATGGGCCTGGTGATCGCCTCCGGCATGACCATCGGCACCATGTTCACGCTCTATGTACTGCCGACCGTCTATATGTACCTGGGGCGGGATGTCGCCGCCCAGCGCAGCAAGCGGCCGGCGGCGGGAACGGATACAGACGAGTTGGCGGCAGAGGTGTGATGGTGGGTTGCGGCTGACACAGCACCCGGCAAAACAGATTCCAGCTCGACAGGGCGCGACACCGTTCTATGAACTACCTCTTTCTTGCCTCATTCGCGCTGATCATCTACGGCACGCTATTCCCCTTTGACTTTCATGCCGATGCCGGCACCGGCGGCATTCTGGCCGCATTCGTCCATTCGGCGTCCCTTCCGCCGGGCCCTGGCGACCTGCTCTCCAACATCGTGTTGTTCCTGCCATTTGGTTTTTTCGGCGTGCAGGCTCTGCCGGCGCGGATGTCAACTCTCACACGGCTCGTGCTGGTAGTCGCGCTGGGGGTCGCTGGCTCTCTGGGCATAGAAATCGCGCAGTCGTTCCTGGCCATGCGCAACACCAGCGTGTACGACCTGGGACTGAACAGCCTCAGTGTGCTGATCGGCGCGCTCGCGGGGAGTGTCAACTGGCATCGATGGATAGAGAGCGGCGCTGTGCTTGGCGCTCGCCCCCGATCCATTTTTCCGCTTCTGATGATCGCGGCGTGGGCGGCCTATCGCCTGTTTCCCTACGTGCCGACCATCGATGTCCAGCAGGTAAAGGATGCCCTTAAACCGCTGCTGGCAATGACTCCACTGCCACTTGCCGATACCGTCAGGCACTTCGGGATCGTACTGGCACTCGCCCTGCTACTGCAGACCGTGCTACCGCCAGCGAGGGCCAGGCTGGCCTTGGTGTTGCTGGCCCTCGGCGCCATTGCGGCCAAGCCGTTCATCGTCACCAAGGTGATTTGGCCCGCCGAGTTTGTCGCTGCGATTGCCGCACTGACCGTCTGGTTCGCCTTACTCAGCCAGGTCGCGTCGCGCACGCTGATAGTGACGGTGATTTTTGCCGCGGCCCTCACCTTCCAGGGCCTGTCACCCTTTGAACTGCGCGCCGAAGCCGCCCACTTTTCGTTCATTCCTTTCAGTGGATTCGAGTGGGGCTCGATGGCGGTGAATCTTCAATCTTTCCTGGAAAAGGTGTTCCTGTACGGAACCCTGCTCTGGCTGATCGTGCAGGCCGGTGGCAGCGCCCGCCTGGGCCTGGGCCTGGCGCTGGTCGTCACATTCACCCTCGCGATGGAAATCGCCCAGCGCCATATCATCGGTCGCAGCCCGGAGATCAGCGATCCGATACTGGCCCTGCTGGTGGGCGGCGCACTACTGCTGCTGGAACGCCACTACAGACTCGCATCGGGCAAAGGAGTCTAAGTCCCCTTCAACTTGATATTGTCGTATACAGTCAGTCAGAGGCGGTGCGAGGCAGGTCAAGTAGGGGCTATGTCGAGAGCAAAGAACAAAGCAGTGGGCCGCGTCCCCGGCCGACCCGCAGGCGCCAGGGATTGCGTATGCGGAGAGCAAAATCACGCGATACGAACTCAGATGGGCCGGGATCAAGATTTAGTTTCCTACGATCCCCTGCTCGCTTGCCGGATCACCGGCTATCCGTGAATGCAACATAACCCGGGCCTCTGAAAAATCCCATTCACAGGCGCGGTGCATCAGGCAGCGGTTGTCCCATACAACGACATCGCCGACAGCCCAGCGATGGTGATATACCCGCCGTTCGTCCGCCACGGCAAAGCTGTTAAGCTGTTTGATCAGCTCTTCCGATTCCATCTCTGACAGACCAGGAATGCCATAAGCATGGCGTCCGACGGCGAGCGCCTTGCGCCCCGTTTCCGGATGCGTCTTGACCAAGGGGCGAAGCGGCACATCCGCCACATTCATGCCGTAACCAAAATATTCACTGTTGTCTTTCTTCGTTTCCTCACCGACCGCACGCTGGCTGTACTTGAGGGAATGATAGGCCGCAAGAGAGCTGATCTTCTCGCGCATCGCGTCATCCAGCGCATCATAGGCATCGCGCATGTCGGAAAATGCGGTATCGCCCTGATGCTGGGGCACCACATGGGCACTCAGTACCGCGCCTTTCGCCTGAACCGGCATAAAGGTGCTGTCCTGATGCCAGTACATATTGCCTCGCGCAATCTTCATCATGTCATCATTGGGCGCATCGCGCAGGGTTCCATCGGGCTTGACATTGCTGATCTCGATGGCTTTCAGTTCCTCAACCAATTCACCGAAGCGTCGGGCGAATGCTATCTGCTCGCACTTGTCGAGCTTCTGCCCCGGAAAGATCAGCAGGCCGTAGGTCAACCATGTCTGGTAGATATCATCAAACGTCACCTCATCGAGATCGCGCAAACCGATATCGCGGATTATCGCGCCGAAAGTCTTTTCAAGCGGCTGCACACTAAAGCCAGTTGCTGATTGAAAAATTTCTCCCATCATTTTTTTCTCATTTAGAGTTTTTCCAATTTAAAAAGTAGCTGGGCTCGACATTCCATGTGCGCGAACAGGCACCCGCAAGGCAGGCGGCGCACCGTCAGAAACTACAAACCGAGCTGAAACATAGCCAGTGACAGACCTCGACCGCGGAGCGGGAATTCACTGCCCACAACGGGCCTGAACGCTGGCAGCTATCGCATCAGGGTTACTATGAGCCTCCCGCCTGCTGGACTGGACACCGGCTCTGGCAACATCATCAATCTTGTCACAGATACACTGGTGGAACTCCGGCGTCGCATCGGCCGCATAAGTCATCAACATGCCTATCAAGACTTGCTGTCGGTAGCGATCCAGGTCGATATAACCGCTTACCCAGTCGTGCCGTGTGATACGCTGGGAGTTGAATAATTGCTCTGCCATCCACCGACGATCGATTTTCCCCTTCAGGTATCCATTCTCTTGTGCTTGCGCACAAAGACGTTCCGCGATTTTCAGCGACTTCTTGAAGATGCCGTCGGACATTTCGTGTTCAAAGAGACCCAGGCGCTCCCCCCCGAGGAAGGCGGCACGATAGAACGCCTCATCAGCACTATAGAGCGCCAGA
>JBKDZQ010000454.1:0-4520 GCA_047971325.1 Parahaliea sp. | reverse complement strand
CGGCATATCTACAACGAAGGCATGCCGGCTCCGGTCAGCGAGCGCCTGGATGGCCTTGAACCCGAAACCCGCAGTTGGCGCCTGTCGATTGTCGGCGATCGTCCCGCGGGGCTATTGCAGTACCAGGCCACCGGCACCCTCAAGCCACTGGCCGGGGGTGGCTGCCGCCTCTCCTATCGTGGTGAGTTTGAATCCGCACAGGGACAGGAAACGCAATCCCGTGAGTTTCTCGCCGGCGCCTACGCGCTGATGTTTGCCGGTCTGGAACAGGCCACCCGACGTTAATGGCAATCGAGTTTGCACTGTGGCCGGCCTGTGTCAAGACACACGGTTTTCGCGACCAGTTGCAGGCTGCCGCCAGCGCCGGTTGTGACACCCTGCCCATTGGGCGGCTGACCTACCGCCACCTGCGGGAGGTGGACGGTCATGCGGCGGCTGATATCCGGCGCATGGCGGATGATATGGGTGTGCGGCTTGGTCACTATGACGGTTTTGCGCGCTGGGCGCCCTACGACTTTGCCGACGGCACGCCAGTCGGCGCCTGTGAGGTATTTGCCGATTCCGTCGACGAGTGTCTGGCGATGTGCGACGCCCTCGGGCTACCGGCCATTTGTGCCACTGGGGTTTATGACCCCTCGGTTGCGGAACTGCCGCGGCTTGTCGACGCCTTTGGCCGCTTTTGCGAGCGTGCGGCGAGTCACGGTGTGCAGGTGGATCTCGAGTGCATTCCCATGTGGGCGGTGCCCGACCTCGCCACGGCCTGGGCGATTGTCGGGGGGGCGGCCTGTGACAATGGCGCCATCCTGCTCGACAGCTGGCATTTCTTTCGCGGTGCGCCCGACCTGCCATTGCTGCGTGAACTGCCTGCGGGGAGTATCCGTACGGTACAGCTGGCCGACGCCGGGCCGCTGCCCGCCGGGCGGGAACTGCTGGAGGATTGCCTGCGCTTCCGGCGCCTGCCGGATGAAGGCGAGTTGCCGCTGGGGGAGTTCATCCGCATTCTGGCGGAAAAGGGCGGTGTGACCAGCATCGGCCCGGAAATTTTTTCCGACCGGCTCGATGACCTCGACGCTATCGCGGCCGCCGGACAGGCGGTGCGAAGCAGCCGCGAGGCGCTGGCCGCCGCCGGCTTTGCCACCGATTAGCGTGCGGCGGGGGAGCCAGGGCCAGCGTGTTGACAATAAACTGTGAACGAAAGGAGATTCTACAATGCTCGCGATTATCGCCAAGGTGACACTGGGCGCCGGCAGTGTCGACGACTATATTGCGGCCGCCCAGCCGCTGGTGGCGCCCACTCTTGAAGAGCCAGGGTGCCAGTGGTACGCCATGTCCCGGGATATCTGTGACCCCAATGTCATCTGGATTTCCGAGCAGTGGGAGAGCCAGGAGCATTTGTTTGCCCACCTGCGCACCGCACACATCAAGAACTTTATCGAGGTCACTTCCAGGATGGAAGTGTTGAGCCTTGAAGCCAGACAGTACGAGGTCTCCAGCGTGGGACCGGTACACATGCCGGAGGATTGAGTCATGACCGCACCCAATGCCGCACCGCTACCCGCCGTCAACAAGGGGTTGGCGGAGTACTACAACCGCATCGTCGAATCGCTGATGGATCACGTGGAGAAAGGCACCACCGATCAGGCCCAGGACGTGATGGAAGTGCCCTGCAACCAGTACACCGATCCCGCCACCTGGCAGCGGGAGATCGACCAGATATTCAAGCGCCTGCCGATCATGGTGGCACTGTCGGTGGAGATTCCCGAGCCCGGTGACTTCAAGACCATCGAGATGATGGGCCTGCCGCTGCTGGTGACACGCACCAGGGAGGGCGAAGCCAAAGTCATGCTCAACGTCTGCAGTCACCGCGGCATGAAGCTGACCCAGCAAGAGTGCGGACACGCGCGCCTGTTCACCTGCCCCTACCACCGCTGGTCCTTCGGCCTGGATGGCGCGCTGCGCGGGGTGGCCGAGCACAAGACCTTTGGCGAGGTCGACAAGGCGGCGCTGGGGCTGCGGCAGCTAGCCTGCTACGAGCGTGGCGGTATGATTTTCGCCGTGCTGACCCCGGGGCTGGAAGTGGACTTCGAGGACTTTCTCGGCGGCATGATCGAGGATGTGGAGCAGAAACGCTTCGATCAATGGCATTTCTGCGGCAAGCGGGAGATTTTTGGTGCCAACTGGAAAATCGCCTACGATGGCTACCTGGAGGGCTACCACTTTGCCTCTGCCCATCCGGAGACCATCTACCCGCGCACCTATTCCAATATCATGCACTTCGAGGCCCATGGGCCGCACATCCTGATCGGCTTTCCCCAGCGCAGCATCGGCGAGTTGCGCGATGTGCCCCGGGACGAACTGTGGCAGTACGAAACCCGCGGTTATGATTTTATCCGCACCTTTTTCCCCAACGTGTCCATCTTCGTGGCGCCGGAAATTACCCAGGTGGCCCAGCTCATTCCCGGGCCTACGGCCGCCGAGAACCGGACGGTGCTCTATTTCCTCAAGCCGAAGCCTCCGGCCAACGAGGAGGAGAAAGCGGCCAATGAGACCATGATGGACTGGTTGCAATCGGTGGTGGACAGAGAGGACTACCAGGTGGGCCTGCAAGTGCAGCAGGGCATGGAATCCGGTGCCCACCGGGCGGTGCTGTTCGGGCGCAACGAGCGCGGCAACCAGCACTTCCATCGCTACCTCAGTTACTATATGAACGGCGACGACAGCGCACCCAGGCCAGAGCTGTAACCCGCGCACAGGCAGTTGGCCAGCTCAGCGCCCGGACCTTGCGCCGGGCGTTTTTGTGCTGGTCCGGGCACCACCAAATAACAAGCAACTCTGTTTGTTTCTGTCGGTTGTCCGTAATATACTCGCGGAGATAGGCCAATAAGAAGGAGTCAGTCAGTGGAAAATTTCCAGGCCGTATTTGCCGCGGAAGAGCTCGGCAGCAACAGCAGTCGGGCGGTGGAAATCGATGGTGTCAAGGTGCTGGTGTGCAATGCCGGCGGGGAATTCTACGCGGTGATCAACCAGTGCACCCACCAGGCGGCGGAGCTTGACGGCGGCCGTATCCGCAACTGCTTTATTTCCTGTCCCCTGCACGGGGCCCGCTTCGACCTGCGCGACGGTTCCACCAAGGGGCAGTTGACCCAGGTGCCACTGAAGACTTTTCCGGTGCGCGTTGTCGACGGCCAGGTGGAAGTGGCCGTGAACTGACGCGGCCCTCACCAGTGATTCCCCCGCACCACACCTGAAATCACAGTTCCCTCAATCCTGGCCCTAGCGCCCCGGAGGCAGTCCATGAAGCAGATACCCCTTGAAGAGCGCATCGCCCTGCAGGACCTGATGACCGACTACTGCTACGCAGTGGATAAACTGACTGACGTCGATGAACTGCTTGCGCTCTTTACCGACGATGCGGTACTGGATTTTTCCGCCATCGGCCTGCCGGCGATGCCCGGCAAGAACAGCTTTCGCACCTTCTACGAAAGCGTGTTTGCCGACATGAGCCACCACACGCACTACATCAGCAATTTCCGCGTCGAATCCTGGGCCGGCGACCAGGCCACCATGCGCGCTTATGTGCAGGGACTCGGCCGCGGCAAGGACGGCAACGAGGTGCTGGTCCATGTGCGCTACCGCATGGACTGCGTGAAGACAGGCGATGGCTGGAAATGCTCCGGCTATTGGATAGCGCCCGGGATGCCCATGCCCGGCTCGCTGGAAGAAATACACGGCAAGCGCTAGCCGGCCCGTTCCAGGGTTGGGCAGGCCAGTTGTCCTATGGAGGGTAATGTCATGGCGTCAGTACAATCCACCAACGGCGGGCACAGGGTGACCTACCCGGTCCATCCCGATGCACAGGTTCCACGGGCGCGGGGTGATCTGATCAGTGGCGAGCGCTACTGGTCGCGGGAGTTCGCCGAGCGCGAGTGGGAGCACATGTGGAAGCGCATCTGGCATGTGGGCGCCCGTACCGCCCAGTTCCAGGAGCCCGGTGATTTCGTGGTCCACGACTTCCGTCACGAATCCGTGCTGATGGTGAAGCAGGAGGACGGCAGCATCCGTGCCTTCTTCAACGTGTGCATGCACCGGGGCAACCGGCTGGTGTCCGCCGAAGAGGGCGGCGTCAACGCGGGCTTCACCTGTCCCTACCACAGCTGGCAGTACGGCCTGGACGGGGAACTCAAGGCGGTGCAGGACCCGGAGGACTTTCCCCGGGGCAACCCCTGCGGCAAGCTGCGGCTCAAGGAACTGGTTTGCGATACCTGGGGCGGCTTCGTGTTCTGGAGCTTCGACCCGCAGCCCCAGCCCCTGCTGGAATACCTCGACCCCATTCCCACCCTGCTGGCCAACCGCGACCTGGAGCATCACGTTCGGGTGGTGTGGCGCACCCTGCGGGTGAGGACCAACTGGAAGTTTGCCTCCGACAACTTCAATGAGGCCTATCACATTCCCTCGGTGCACCCCCAGTTCATGCCGAAGATCGATGAGCACTCAGACACAACCGTGTTCTAGATGTACCC
>JBKDZQ010000453.1:0-1846 GCA_047971325.1 Parahaliea sp. | reverse complement strand
GGCCAACTCGCACTGGCAGTGAGATTGTGGTCGCGCTTGCGGTAAAGCTCGCTTGCTGTAAAAAAAGTGTAGCAGTCTTGTGCGTTGGGCTGTACTGCAGCTGCCGGTATTATGGAGTTCTTTTTCGGGAGTCGGGTAACGGTGGCGTGGCTCGGTCTTACTGAGTACGGCTGTGGACAAGGGCCTGGAAGCGGAGCGGGTGCCGGTCTGCTCCGACCGCCGCCGCGCAAGGGGTGTCGACCTTACTGGAGCTTCCCTGCCGCCTGGTGTACATGCCAGATGCAACCGGACGCGAGGGCGGCCCGGTGATTGCGCTGGGCTGAGCGCGGGTCCGTCGCTGTGCCGGGCGGCAAATACTACAAAACTTTTGCAATCCAGCGCTGGGGATTGGCAGTGAATTCGGTTAAGGTTTGCCGCGCAAAAAAAACTCTGTTCCGGCCGGTCCTGGCCACCACATTTTTAACGGGAAGACAGATTGAATCACATGCTTGGTAAATGCTATCGCATCGGCGGCCGCTGTGCTGCCGGATTGCTTGCTCTGGGGGTGGCCTTGGCTGTTGCGGCCGAGACCGGCAGTGCGCTCACGGATGAAATCGTGCTGGTCAATGGCTCGCGTGTTCTGGGTACCATCACCGCCACCCGCGACGGCGTGGTGACCATGGAGACCGAGTTCGCCGGTGTCCTGAGTATCGCCCAGGATAAGATCCAGTCGATGCACACCGGGCGGCCAGTGGTCATGAAACTGGGCGATGGCACCGTGGTGGAAAACCAGCCCATTGTCACCCAGGACAGCGAGCTGGTGCTGCCGGCAAGCCTGACCACGGGCAGCAGTTACTCGCTGGCGGATCTGGCGGTGATGAACCCGGAGCCCTGGGAACTTGGCCAGGGTTATCGCTGGACGGGCCTGGTGAGCGCGGCGCTGACCATGCAGGACGGCAACACCGATTCCAAGGAGTTCGACTACCGTCTCGAATCCGTGTGGCGCAGCCTGCGCGATCGTTTCACGATCACCGGAACCGGCGAGATGGACGAAGCCAACAGCCAGAAAAACGCGGAGAACTGGAAGCTGATCGGCAAGTACGATTACTTTCTCGATGGCCCCTGGTACACCGGTATCAATGCCGGTGTCGAGGCGGACAAGTTCGCCGATCTCGACCTGCGCTACTACATCGGTCCTTACATCGGTCGCCAGATATTCGAGGCACCCGAGCTGACCCTGGCGGTGGAAGGTGGCGCGGTGTACGTGAACGAGGATTACATCGTCGCCGACGACGAGGAATACCCCGGCTTGAACTGGACCGTCAACGCCAGCAGCAACGTTCTTGGTGGCGAGTCGCGCTTGTACCTGAGCCACAACGGCATCCTCAACCTCGACGACGCCGGTGACCTCATCATGAACACCACCCTGGGACTGGCCTTCCCGCTGATGTACAACATCGAAGCGGCCGCCGAGCTGGTGCTGCAATATGACAGCGGTGTGCCGGATGATGTCGAGGAAGTGGACCAGACCTACCGTTTTCGCATCGGTTACGTCTGGTAATCCCCCGGCCCTGCGCGCTACCGCCGTGGTGGCGGCGCGGGGCCAGCGCGCCCTAGCGGCCGCCCCGGATCAGCCGGCGAAAACGGTCGGCCAGGGTTTCGTGGGCGAAGTCGGTGAATTCGCCGGCGTCCATGAACAGGCCGTGATCCGCGCAGCTCTCGTACCAGATGTGCGGTTGCCCCGGGTCCGAGGCCCGGTCCATTGCCTGCCCGCAGCGGGGGCAGCAGATGTCATCGACCGTGTCCCACTTCTTGCCCTCCTCGGCTGAGCCGATATCGAGCACGTCGCTCATCCACATGTCCTTGA
>JBKDZQ010000452.1:0-7830 GCA_047971325.1 Parahaliea sp. | reverse complement strand
GCCGCCCTCGTTGCGGAAGGCGGCGAGGGTATCGCCGAACCAGAGGCTGGCGGCGGGGACGGCAATGGCTACAAACAGGGTGAAACGTGAGTGACCGATCAGGCCCAGCGCCATCAACAGGTAGACCGCGCCGGCCAGCGCCCCCAGCAGGGCGCTCTCATCGAGCTGGCCCATCCACAGGCAGGCCACCCGCCACAGGCCGCTGGCGGTGGCCAGCAGGGCGGCGAGCTGGCGCAGGCGATAGATGGGTTGGCTGGGCATGTTGGCCTTCCACGGTTCGAGCCCGGAAGATAACACAGCCGGATTGTCATCCGTAGCCAATGGTGCTCATTCGAGGCTGGAGTGTCGTGGACAGGGGCCGGATGGCCTGGATCCACTGAATCAGTTTTTTGCCAGCAGGGCGCGGGCGACGCGTGAGGCGGGTTCCCGGCCCAGCACCCGGGAAATCCGCGCGCCGGCCGCGATCAGTGCCTGCAGGTCCACCCCGCTGGCGATACCCAGGCCATCCAGCATATAGACCACGTCTTCGGTGGCCACGTTGCCGGTGGCGCCGCGGGCGTAGGGGCAGCCGCCGAGCCCGGCCACCGAGCTGTCGATGGTGGTGATGCCGTGCTGCAGGGACACCAGAATATTGGCCAGGGCCTGGCCGTAGGTGTCGTGGCAGTGCACCGCCAGGCGCTTCGCGGGCAGGTTGCCCAGCAGGTGCTCCAGCAGGCGGGCGGTGCTACCGGCGGTACCGGTGCCGATGGTGTCACCCAGTGAGACCTCGTAGCAGTCCATGGCCAGCAGCGACTCGGTGACCCGGTATACCTGGTCCGGTGCCACTGCGCCCTCGTAGGGGCAGCCCAGCACACAGGAAACGTAGCCGCGCACCGGCAGGCCGGCCTGCGTCGCGGCGCTCATCACCGGGGCGAAGCGTTCGAGGCTTTGCGCCACGCTGCAGTTGATGTTCTTCTGTGAGAAACTTTCGGAGGCAGCGGCGAACACTGCCACCTCGTCGGCGCCGGCGGCCAGGGCGCGCTCGAAGCCCTTGAGGTTGGGGGTGAGGGCGGCGTAGCGCACGCCGGGCGTGCGCGACAGCGCGGCGAACACCGCCTCGCTATCCGCCATCTGCGGCACCCACTTGGGATTGACGAAGCTGCCGGCCTCGATCACGCGCAGGCCGGCGGCGGCCAGATCACCGATCAGGCGCAGCTTGTCCTGGAGCGCGATGCTCGCCGATTCGTTCTGCAGGCCATCCCGGGGACCGACCTCCACCAGGCTAACCTTCGCCGGCAGGCTCATGGGGCGGCCTCCGTCGGCGTGAACTGCAGCAGTTCGGCACCGCCGTCCACCAGCTCGCCGCTCTGGAAGTAGAAGCCTGCCACGGTGCCGGCGGCGGGGGCGCGAATGGTGTGTTCCATTTTCATTGCCTCCATCACCAGCAGGGCCTCGCCGGCCTCCACCTGGCTGCCCGCCGCTACCAGCAGGCTGACCACGGTGCCGTTCATCGGTGCCGCCAGCCCGCCGCCACTGCCACTGGTGTCGGCCTCGCCGGTGTCGGGCAGCAGATCGCTGAAGGTAATGGCGCCGGTGCCGAGATAGAGGGTAAATGCCGTGCCGGAGCTGGACAGGGTGACGGCGAGCGTGGCGCGCTGGAGATGGCCATCCTGCTCGAAGCGCAGGGTATCGCCTTCCAGCTGGCCTTTTATGACAACATCAAGCTCGCCGGTGCGGATGCGATAGGCATCGCCGAGCCATTCGGCGCTGAGTGTGTGCTCCCTGCCTTGACAGCTCAGGCTGATGTGCTGACGGTGGACGGCGTTCAGGCGCCAGGCGTTGGGCGAGGCCCAGGGTGTCCAGGGGTCGATGCAAGCGCGCTGGCCGCACTGCTGCCGGCGGTGCAGCAGCAGGGCAAGGGTGGCCACCGGCAGTTCCCGGGCCAGGTCCTGCTGACGCTGGGGGAAGATCAGCTCGGCGTGGCGGGCGATGAAGCCGGTATCCAGCTCGGCCCGGCGGAAGGGTTCGCAGGTGGCCAGGTTGTAGAGAAAATCCACATTGGTCACGGTGCCGCCGATGCGGTAGTTGGCGAGTGCGCTCGCCAGCCGTTGCAGGGCCCGCTTGCGGGATTCATCCCACACGATCAGCTTGGCGATCATTGGGTCGTAGTAGACGCTGATCTCGTCGCCCTGGCGGACACCGGTGTCCACCCGCACATGCTCGGACTCGTCCGGTGGCTGTAAAAACGCGAGGGTGCCGGTGGCGGGAAGAAAATCGTGCTCCGGGTCCTCGGCGTAGATACGCGCCTCGAAGGCGTGTCCCTGCAGCCGGATATCGTCCTGGGTCAGGGGCAGGGCGTTACCGCTGGCCACCCGCAACTGCCATTCCACCAGATCCTGGCCGGTGATCATCTCGGTGACCGGGTGCTCCACCTGCAGTCGGGTGTTCATTTCCATGAAGTAGAAGCTGCCGTCTTCATCCAGCAGGAATTCCACCGTGCCGGCGCCGCTGTAGTTGATGGCGCGGGCTGCCTGCACCGCAGTTTCGCCCATCAGCCGGCGCAGCTCCGCCGTCATTCCTGGCGCCGGGGCTTCCTCGATCACTTTCTGGTGGCGGCGCTGCACCGAGCAATCCCGCTCCGCCAGGTAGACGCCGTTGCCGTGGTTGTCGCAGAACACCTGCACTTCCACATGGCGCGGCCTGGTCAGGTATTTCTCCACCAGCATGGTGTCGTCGCCGAAGCTGGCGCTGGCCTCGCGCTTGGCTGCCGCCAGGGCCTCATCGAATTCGGCGGCGCTCCACACCTGGCGCATGCCCTTGCCGCCGCCGCCGGCGGTGGCCTTCAGCAGTACCGGGTAGCCCATGTCGTCCGCAGCCTGTTGCAGGACCGTGCAGGACTGATCCTCGCCGTGGTAGCCCGGCACCAGCGGCACGCCGGCCCGCTCCATGATCTGCTTGGCCGCGCTCTTCGAGCCCATGGCCTCGATGGCGCCGGTGGGCGGGCCCACAAACACAATGCCCGCTGACTGACAGGCGGCGGCAAAGGCGGCGTTCTCCGACAAAAAGCCATAGCCCGGGTGGATGGCCTGGGCGCCGGTGTCCCGCGCCGCCTGAATTACCCGCTGTGCCAGCAGGTAGGACTCCCGTGCCGGGGACGGGCCGATGTGTACCGCTTCGTCGGCCAGCTCCACATGCAGGGCGTTCCGGTCGGCATCCGAATACACCGCCACCGTGGCAATGCCCAGGCGGCGGGCGGTGTGGATGACGCGGCAGGCGATTTCGCCGCGGTTGGCGATAAGCAGTTTGCTGAACATATCGATATCCCTGGTTTAGTGATCGCGCTATCAGGCGCCATCCTTTCCGAGCCAGCCTGGCCGGCGCTTGTCGAGGAAGGCTCCGAGCCCTTCCTGGCCCTCCGGTGATACCCGGATACTGGCGATGCGCGCACAGGTATCCCCGCTCAACGCCGCTGTGAGTTCCCTCCCGGCCACGGCGTTGACCAGATCCTTGGCGGCGCGCACCGCCGCCGGTCCGTTGTCGAGAATAGCTTCCACCAGCGTCTGCGTGGCACCGTCCAGCTCGCTGTCTGGCACCACCTCGCACAGCAGGCCCAGGCGCAGGGCCTGCTGCGCGCCAAAGCGCTCGCCGGTGGTGAAATAGCGCCGCGCCGCCCGCTCGCCGATGGCGCGGATGACGTAGGGGCTGATGGTGGCCGGTACCAGGCCGATTTTCACTTCCGACAGGGCGAAGCTGGCGCCCTCGCTACCCACGGCCATGTCGCAACAACTCACCAGCCCCACCGCGCCGCCAAACGCCGCGCCCTGGACCCGGGCAATGGTGGGCTGGGGAAGGTCGTAGAGGGCCTTGAGCATGTCCGCCAGGGCCTGTGCGTCGCGCAGGTTGTGTTGGTAGTCGTAGCCCGCCATGCGTTTCATCCACGCGAGGTCGGCACCGGCGGAGAAGCTCTTGCCCTGGGAGGCGAGCACCACCACGCGCACGTCGTCGTGCCCTGACAGTTCATCGAAGGCACCTTTGAGTTCGGCGATGATGGCGTCGTCGAAGGCGTTGTGTTTTTCGGGGCGGTTGAGGGTGACCTGCGCCACGCCTCGAATGTCGATTGCTGTGTTTACGGTTGGTTTTGTCATGGTTTTGGCCGGTTCTTAATCGCCTGCGGAAGGGCATCCAGTGGCCGGAAGGAACTCGCGCGACACGCTGTGAATACACACCCGATACAGCGGGGTGGGCTCTCCATGTACGCTCGCGCTCGGCATGCCCATAAACAGGGGCAGGCTCTCCATGCCTCGCACGATCGCGCAAGTTCCTTCCGGCCACTGGATGCCGTCGAGTTCGATACTTCGAACAAAATAGGGAAGTTGCATCAGATGGAGCACCGTTAGACAGAGTCTTGTTGGTCATGTGAAGCCTGGGTGCTACAAGAACGAAAGCACAAGTCCATGGTGTACCACTGCACGGCGCCGCGGAGCAGAACAGTCTTTGGCGGACCGTCAGCGGCCATGGATGGCCGCTGTCGAGCGCACATGGACGTGCTTGTAGCGTGTCCGTCAAAGACTGTTCTGCTTCGCGGTGCCTCGCTGGCACTACGCCTGATTTGCGACATATGCGCAGAGAGAGCCCGCCCCGCAGTATCAGGTGTGTGCGTATAGCGTGTCCGCCAAAGCCCTTCACGCTTCGTGGCGCCTGGCAGGCACGAAATTGGGCACGCAGTTGGAAACTGTGCTCGTCAACAGCAATGTTGAAAGCAGTACCCACAATCACATCCTGAACACACCAAACTTCGATTCCGGTACCGGCGCATTCAGCGAGGCCGAAATCGCCAGCCCCAGCACCATGCGCGTCTCCGCCGGGTCGATCACCCCGTCATCCCACAGGCGCGCCGAGGCATAGTACGGATGCCCCTGGTGCTCATACTGATCCAGCACCGGCTGCTTGAGCGCCGCGATCTCCTGCGCGCTCATCTCGATGCCTTCGCGCGCCAATTGATCCTGCTTCACCGTCGCCAGCACCCCCGCCGCCTGCTCGCCACCCATCACCGAAATGCGCGCATTGGGCCACATGAAAAGGAAGCGCGGGTCGTAGGCGCGGCCGCACATGGCGTAGTTGCCGGCGCCGAAGGAGCCGCCGATGATGATGGTGAACTTGGGGACATCGGCGCAGGCCACGGCGTGCACCATCTTGGCTCCGTGACGGGCGATGCCGCCGGCCTCGTACTGTTTGCCGACCATGAAACCGGTGATGTTCTGCAGGAACAGCAGGGGGATTTTGCGCTGGGCGCACAGTTCCACAAAGTGGGCGCCTTTGACCGCCGACTCGCTGAACAGGATGCCGTTATTGGCCACGATGCCCACCGGGTAGCCGTGGATGCGGGCGAAACCGCACACCAGGGTATTGCCGTAGAGGGCCTTGAATTCGTCGAACTCGGAGCCGTCGACGAGGCGGGCGATGACCACGCGGACGTCGTAGGGCTGTCGGGTATCGGTGGGAATGACACCGTAGATGTCCTCCACCGGGTAGGCGGGTTCGAGCGGTTCGGCGAGGTCGATGTGCACCGGCTTCACCCGGTTGAGGCGGGCCACCGAGCGGCGCATGAGCTGCAGCGCGTGGTGGTCGTTGTTGGCGTAGTGGTCGGTGACGCCGGAGGTGCGGCAGTGGACGTCGGCGCCGCCGAGCTCCTCGGCGCTCACCACCTCGCCAGTGGCCGCTTTTACCAGTGGCGGGCCGCCGAGGAAGATGGTGCCCTGATTCTTGACGATGATGGACTCGTCGGCCATGGCCGGCACGTAGGCGCCGCCGGCGGTACAGGAGCCGAGCACGGCGGCGATCTGGGGGATGCCCATGGCCGACATGCGGGCCTGGTTGTAGAAGGCGTGGCCGAAGTGGTCACGGTCGGGGAATACCTCGTCCTGCAGCGGCAGGAAGGCGCCGCCGGAGTCCACCAGATAGAGGCAGGGCAGGTGGTTTTCCCGGGCGATAGTCTGGGCCCGGCCCTGCTTCTTGATGGTCAGCGGGTAGTAGGTACCGCCCTTCACCGTGGCGTCGTTGACGAAGATCATGCACTCCTGGCCCGCCACCCGGCCGATGCCGGTGATCAGTCCGGCGCCGGGCACCGGGTCGTCGTAGACGCCGTAGGCGGCCAGTTGGCTCAGCTCCAGGAAGGGAGCGCCGGGGTCCAGCAGGGCGTCCAGGCGCTCCCGCGGCAGTAGCTTGCCGCGGGCGGTGTGGCGGGCGCGGGCCTTGTCGCCGCCGCCCTGTTGCACCTCCGCCACTTTGGCGCGCAGGTCCTCCACCAGTGCCCGCATATGGTTGCGGTTGTGCTGGAAGGCCTCGTCGCGGGGGTTGATCCGGGTTTTCAGCACGCTCATGGGCGACTCCGTGGCTCTGGTTCTGGCGCTGTTGCGCCTGGTACTGCTTCAACTGGATACTGGCCTATCCGGCCCCTGTCTGCGGTACCGCAGACAGGGGCCTCGCATCGGAGATACCCCTGACCATAGACGGCAATATCAAGTTGAATTAGCGGGTTTCGTTGAACAGTTCGCGGCCGATCAGCATGCGGCGGATCTCCGAGGTGCCGGCGCCGATCTCGTAGAGCTTGGCGTCGCGCAGCAGACGCCCGGTGTTGGCCTCGTTGGTGTAGCCGAAACCGCCCAGAGCCTGAATGGCCTGCAGGGCCATCTGGGTGGCCTTTTCGGCGGTGTAGAGAATGACGGCGGCGCAGTCCTTGCGGCTTTCCTTGCCGCGGTCGCAGGCCCCGGCCACCGCGTACAGGTAGGCGCGGCTGGCGGACAGGTCGGCGTACATGTCCGCCAGCTTGCCCTGCATCAGCTGGAATTCACCGATGCTCTGGCCGAACTGCTTGCGCTCGTGCAGGTAGGGCACGACCTCGTCCAGGCAGGCCTGCATGATGCCGACGGGGCCACCAGAGAGCACCGTGCGCTCGTAGTCCAGGCCCGACATCAGCACCTTCACGCCCTGGCCCTCGCCGCGCAGGATATTCTCCGCCGGTACCGGCGTATCCTCGAACACCAGTTCGCAGGTGTTGGAGCCGCGCATGCCCAGTTTGTCGAGCTTGGGCGAGCGGGTGAAGCCGGGGAAGTCGCGCTCGACGATGAAGGCGGTGATGCCCTTGGAGCCGGCCTGCGGGTCGGTCTTGGCGTAGATCACGTAGACATCGGCGTCGGGACCGTTGGTGATCCACATCTTGGCGCCGTTGAGGTAGTAGGTGTCGCCCTCCCTGCGGGCACTGAGTTTCATGCTGACCACGTCGGAGCCGGCGTTGGGCTCGCTCATGGCCAGGGCCCCCACGTGATCGCCGCTGCACAGCCTGGGCAGGTACTGGCGTTTTTGTGCCTCGGTCCCGTTCTTGCGGATCTGGTTCAGGCAGAGGTTGGACATGGCGCCGTAGGACAGTCCCACCGAAGCCGAGGCCCGGCTGATCTCCTCCATCACGATGGCGTGGGCCAGATAGCCGAGGTTGGAGCCGCCGAAGTCCTCTTCCACAGTGATGCCCAGCAGGCCCATGTCGCCAAAGGTGCGCCACAGGTCCCGGGGGAATTCGTTGTCGCGGTCGATCCGGGCGGCGCGGGGCGCGATTTCCTTTTGGCACATCTGGTACACCGCGTCGCGCAGCATGTCCAGTTCCTCGCCAAGGCCGAAGTTGAGAGTGGGGTATCCGGTGTTCATAGCTCAGTCCTGATGGGTGGGCTGGGGGGGCGGCTTGCCGGCGCCGGGGTTGCCGTCGAGCGCCTGCCGGCACAGGCCCTCCACTTCTTCGAGGCCCTGGAGCATGTCGTCAATGTCCTTTTGCTGTTGCAGCAGGCGCGCGCGTTTTTCCCG
>JBKDZQ010000451.1:0-3394 GCA_047971325.1 Parahaliea sp. | reverse complement strand
CATCTTCAACACCCTGCTCGCGCGTACCCAGGAAAGAAGCAACATCAACCTGCTGCACCAGCGCGTCGCCGTCGACCTAATCACCGAACGCAAGCTGGGCCTGCCCGGCAAGCGCTGCCTGGGCGCCTACGTGCTGGATCGCTCCACCGGCGAAGTGGATACCTTTCAAGCGAAGTTCGTCGTTCTGGCCTGCGGCGGCGCCGCCAAGGTCTACCTCTATACCAGCAACCCCGACGGAGCCTGCGGCGACGGCATCGCCATGGCCTGGCGCGCCGGATGCCGGGTCGGCAACCTGGAGTTCAATCAGTTCCACCCCACCTGCCTCTACCACCCCCGGGCCAAGTCCTTCCTGGTAACCGAGGCCATTCGCGGCGAGGGCGGTCGCCTGCTGCTGCCGGACGGCGAGCCCTTCATGGAACGCTTCGACCGCCGCGGCGAACTGGCGCCCCGGGATATCGTGGCCCGTGCCATCGACCACGAGATGAAGCGCCTGGGGGTGGACTGCGTATTCCTGGACATCTCCCACAAGCCGCGCAGCTTTCTGGAGGAGCACTTCCCCACCGTGACCCGGCGCTGCGCCGAGCTCGGTATCAATATCGCCGCCGAACCCATTCCGGTGGTGCCCGCCGCCCACTACACCTGCGGCGGCATCGTGGTGGACCTGCGCGGGCGCACCGACCTGTCCGGCCTCTACGCGGTAGGGGAAACCTCCTGCACCGGGCTGCACGGCGCCAATCGCATGGCCAGCAACTCCCTGCTGGAGTGCATCGTCTACGCCCGCGCGGCGGCCGGCCACATTGCCGACACCATCGCCGGCGCGCCGGTACCCAGCCCGGTGCCGGCCTGGGACGAAAGCCAGGTGACCAACTCCGACGAGGACGTGGTGATCTCCCACAATTGGGACGAGCTGCGTCGCTTCATGTGGGACTATGTGGGCATCGTGCGCACCAACAAGCGCCTGCAGCGCGCCGAGCACCGCATCGAAATGCTGCAGAAGGAAATCGCCGAGTACTACAGCAACTACAAGGTCGGCAACGACCTGCTGGAGCTGCGCAACCTGGCCATGGTGGCGCAACTGATGATCCGCAGCGCCCTGGCGCGCAAGGAAAGCCGGGGCCTGCACTACACCCTGGACTATCCGGATTTGCTGCCCGAGGCCCGCGATACCGTGCTGGTACCGGCCAACCCGGCCCGCTGATTCTCGCTCTCCCCTCGCGCGGAGGGAGCAGGCCGCCGGAACACTCCCACGGCAGAGTCTGGCTGCGCATTCACACGCACGCCAACTCACACGCTCAACCGCAACGCGCGGCGCAGCCGCCGCCACTGTGCTGCCGGCAGGCTGTCCGGCCACAGATAGAGCCAGTGCCCGCGACCGGCATCGCCCTCACGCCAGCGCAGGGCCAGCCCCCAGGGCGGGCTGAGCACCTGCTCGATCGACACTGCGCGCCAGCCGCGCCCCGGCAACAGCCAGCGCCCGCCCCGGTATTCGACCGCCCGCGGCTGTCGCACTGCCGGCCACACACAAACGCCAGCCACCGCCGCACAGGCCAGGGCAAGGACCGGATAGCCGTCTCTGGACACCTGAACCACCACCGCACCGAGGGCGGCAATATAGATAGCCCGCAGACAGCAGGCGATGCGCGATGGCTTAAGCGTCGCCGCGATCGAGGGCGAAGACGAGCACCTGCGATACGATGGCGGCGAGGTCGGCATCTTCCGGCTGCTCCCGGCGCAGGAACCAGGCGAACAGCTCCTGGTCCTCGCACTCCATCAGCCGCTGGTAGCGCTGCCGGTCGTGCTCATCGAGGGCAGCGTAGCGGTGATTGACGAAAGGCTCCAGGACAAGGTCCAGCTCCAGCATGCCACGCCGGCTGGCCCAGCGCATGCGTTTCAGTTCTTGGTCCTGAATCATAGGCTCCTGCGGATTTCAGGGAACATCAAAACCCGGCATTATACACCCTTGACGCCCCAACCAACGGAGACCAACACCGTGCCCGCCCACTACAGCTCACTGGACCACGAGTGCCTGCTGGCCGTCAGCGGCCCCGACGCCGCCACCTTCCTCCAGGGGCAGGCCACCTGCGATGTGCGCGAAGTCAACACCGACAGCGCACGCCCCGGTGCCTGGTGCAACCCCCAGGGACGAATACTGGCGGATTTCCTGCTGGCGCAACCGGCTCCCGAGCATTTCCTGCTGCGCCTGCACGCCGACATCGCCGACACCACCCGCGAGCGCCTGGGCAAGTACATCGTGTTTTCCAAGGCCAGGCTGGAGCGCTCCGACTGGCGGGTGTTCGGCTGCTGGGGCGATACCGTGCGCCAGCGGCTGGGCCAGATACTGGCAGAGCTGCCGGACGCTCGCTACCACAGCCGCACCGGCGAGGGCTATTGTGTGGTGCAGATGGACGAGGCGGCCAGCGCCTTCGAACTCTACCTCGCCCCGCAACGCAGTGAGCTCGCCACGACACTGACCCAGACCCTGGAGCCGGCCCCCGCCAGCCAGTGGCAGGCCCTGCAGATTGCCGCCGGCCTCGGCCGGGTGGAAGCGGCCACGGTGGAAACCTTCCTGCCACAAATGCTGAACTACGACCTGGAAGGCTTGGTGAACTTCAAAAAAGGCTGCTACACCGGGCAGGAGGTCATCGCCCGCCTGCACTACAAGGGCACGCCCAAGCGCCGGATGTACCTCGCCAGCTGCCGGGAACCGGCACCGGCGGCGGGAACGGAGATTTTCGCGGAAGGCGAGCGCCAGGCGGTGGGGACCGTGGTCAATGCGATATCGATCGATGAACAGCAAACTGCCCTGCTGGTGGTGCTGGCGCTGAAGTCGACCGGTGCTGCACTGCATCTAGGTGGGGCGGAAGGGCCACTGCTCGCGCTCAGTGAGCCGGAGCATTTTGCGGCGGGATAGCTGCCACCTCCAGAGAGCCCGTTTCACGCTGCAGGCGGCGGGTCAAACGCACCTCTTGTGGGCCGCAGGTTTTCAGTACGGCCAGATTGGGCGCCTGAAGGCGGAAGTGGACTGGCTTAGGGATTTTTTTAATCTGCTGACCCTCGTGGTCAACAACGTGACATTCAAGGACGGCAAGCAAGTACAGGATCAATCAGACAGGAGTGCCGCTTGATCCGGTACACCAGGTTTGACAACAACCCGGGGTTTTCAACCCGCCCCGGCCACTCGATACAGAATTTCATCCTCGTAGCCGGTAATGATGGCCCGGTAACCCAGCAGTGCCCGGTCCAGATCGGGATCGTTGGTATCCACCAGCAGGGGACGACCTTCCAGGGCGGCGATCTTGGACTTGGCGGCGATCACGGTGATGTTGTCGAGCCCCACGGCGCGGATGACGGCCGGGGAAAACGGCTGGTTGCCGCGTCCGAACAGGTGGCCCTG
>JBKDZQ010000450.1:0-4258 GCA_047971325.1 Parahaliea sp. | reverse complement strand
TTGGCTACATTGGGGACGAACAGTACCAGGCGGCGACAGCCGAGGCGGTGAGCGCCGCTCCCCACGGCGCCCAGATCAGCTTCGCCGCCGACTACGCTGCGGAAATGGTGCGTCAGGAAATGCTGGAACGCTACGGTATCGGCGCCTACGACGATGGCTACCAGGTCTACACCACCATCAGCTCCCGACTGCAGCAAGTGGCCCAGCACGCGGTCATCGAGGGCCTGAAAACCTATGACCGCCGCCACGGCTACCGCGGACCGGAGCGCCAGATGCCCCCGGCTGCGGACGCCGACATAAAGGACAGCTGGCTCGCCGCCCTGCGGGACACCCCGGTCGTGGCGGAGTTGCAACCCGCCGTGGTGACCAGCGTCGGCGAGGACCGCGCGGGCATCCTGCTTGACGACGGCACCAGCGGCGAAATCCTGTGGGACGACGGCCTGCGCCAGGCCCGGCGCTACATCAGCGAGAACAGCCGCAGCGACGAGCCCGCAACAACGGCCGAGGTGCTGGCGGTGGGCGATCTTGTCCGCGTCTACCGGGGGCGGGACGCACTCTGGCACCTGGGCCAGGTACCTGCCGCCCAGGCGGCGCTGGTGTCCCTCAACCCCGACAACGGCGCCATTCTCAGCCTGGTGGGCGGACTCGGCTTCGAGGACAGCAAGTTCAACCGCGCCACCCAGGCCCGGCGCCAGCCCGGCTCCAACTTCAAGCCCTTTCTCTACAGCGCCGCCCTCGACGCGGGCTTCACCGCCGCCAGCCTGATCAACGATGCCCCGGTGGTGGTGGACGACAGTTCACTGGAGGGCATGTGGCGACCGGAAAATGACAGCGGCAAATTCTACGGCCCCACCCGCCTGCGCTGGGCGCTGACCAAGTCCCGCAACCTGGTCTCCATTCGCCTGCTGCAACAACTGGGTGTGGGCAAGTTACTGGACTACATCGACCGTTTCGGCTTTGATATCAGCCAGTTCGAGCCCAACCTGTCACTGGCCCTGGGCACCCAGACCGCCAGCCCGCTGGAAATCGCCACCGCCTACGCGATACTCGCCAACGGCGGCTTCCGGGTGCAACCCTTCCTGATCCAGCGCATCGAGGACTTCAACGGTGACACTGTGTACGAGGCCCGCCCCGACACCGTCTGTCACCACTGCGGCACGGGGGGCGCAAAGCCCCGGGAGGACCAAGAAGAACTGAGCATGGAGGAAATCCTCGCCCAGCAGACCTCGCAACAGACCACGCTGCCGCAGGCCCGGCAGGTGATGGACGAGCGCGTCAATTTCATCATCAACAGCATGCTGCAGGATGTGATCACCCAGGGCACCGGGCACCGGGCACTGGAGCTGGGACGCAAGGATCTCGCCGGCAAGACCGGCACCACCAACGGCCCCATGGACGCCTGGTTCTCTGGCTACAATCGCGACGTGGTCACCACCACCTGGGTGGGCTTTGACCAGTACACGCCCCTGGGCCGGCGCGAGTTCGGCGGCACTGCCGCCCTGCCGATCTGGATCGACTTCATGCGTGTTGCCCTCGAAGACAGCCCGGATGTACCGCGAGCCATGCCACCCGGCATCGTCCTGGTGCGCATCGACCCGGACACCGGCGAACTCGCCCAGCCGGGCCAGCAAAATGCAATACTGGAGTACTTCCGCAAGGAACTGGTGCCGGAGCACAGCAATGGCAATGGTGGCGAGGTCAACGACACCCGCGGCACCGAGGACCTGATCCGGGATATTTTCTAGGCCAGAATGACAACGGCCCGGAACACGCCGGGCCGCAGCAAACCGGCGCGTGCAACCGAACTACAGCTACAGCGTGGGCGAGTAGTTGGCCGGCAGCGGACGGCGAGCCACTCCGCTGTCCACCGCCGCCTGGGCGACAGCCGGCGCGATGCGGGTGAGCAGGCGGGGGTCCATCGGCTTGGGAATGATGTAATCGGGACCGAAGGACAGCGCCTCCAGACCGCAGGCCCGCAGCACCTCCGCGCTCACCGGCTCCTTGGCCAGGTCGCAAAGGGCGCGCACCGCGGCGATTTTCATCTCCTCGTTAATAGTGCTGGCGCGCACATCAAGGGAACCGCGTAAAATATACGGTAAGCCCTGCACGTGGTGGACCTGATTCGGATAGTCGGATCGGCGGGTGGCGATGATCAGGTCCTCCCGGGCGGCCAGTGCCAGCTCGGGCCTGATCTCCGGATCCGGGTTGGAGCAGGCGAAAACCACCGGGCGCTCCGCCATCGACAGCAGCATGTCGCGACTGAGCAGGTCGGCACCGGACAGGCCAACGAATACATCCGCCCCCTTGACCGCATCGGACAGGCTGCGCTTGTCGGTGTGATTGGCGAATTCGCTCTTGTAGGTGTTCACACCCTCGCGGCCGGCATAGATCACGCCGCGCCGGTCCAGCATGTAGATGTTCTCCACCCGCGCACCCATGCTCACCAGCAACCGCATGCAGGCGATGGCCGCCGCCCCCGCACCCAGGCAGGTGATGATCGCCTCTTCCAGCCGCTTGCCCTGGATCTCCAGGGCATTGACCATGCCCGCCGCGGTGACGATGGCAGTGCCGTGCTGGTCGTCGTGGAAAACCGGGATGCTGCAGCGCTCGATCAGGGTGGACTCGATTTCAAAGCACTCCGGCGCCTTGATGTCCTCGAGGTTGATACCGCCAAAGGTGTCGGCGATACGCGCCACGGTATCGACGAACTCGTCCGGATCCTCGGTACTCACCTCGATATCCATGGCATTGATACCGGCAAATCGCTTGAACAGCAGCGCCTTGCCCTCCATCACCGGCTTGCTGGCCAGCGCCCCCAGATTGCCAAGGCCCAGCACGGCCGTGCCATTGCTGATCACCGCCACCAGGTTGCCCTTGCCGGTATAGCGGTAGGCAGCGTCGGCATCCGCGGCGATTTCGCGACACGGTTCCGCCACTCCCGGGCTGTAGGCCAGCGCCAGATCCAGCTGGGTTTCCGCTGACTTGGTAAGCTCAACGCTGATTTTTCCGGGGATGGGTTCGGCGTGGTAGTCCAGCGCCGCTTGTCGAAAATCGTGGGTCATGGCGGCGGTCTGCGTCTCGGGCAAGTTCCAGAAGGGGGCCAGCAGGATATAGAAAACTCAGGACAGCTACAAGGCGACAAAACACGACGACCGGCTGCAGCGGCGCCCGGGCGAGCGGAAGCAGAAACAAAAACGCCGGCGCAGGGGCCGGCGTTTCTGGTATTGGACGGGGCGCTCAGCGCTTGGCGCCACGGGTGCCAAAGCGCTTCTTGAAGCGGTCCACACGGCCGCCGCTGTCGACGATTTTCTGCTTGCCGGTGAAGAAGGGGTGGCAGTTGGAGCAGACGTCGATGTGGAAGTCTTCGCAGGCGGTGGAGCGGGTCTGGATCTGGTTGCCGCAGCTGCAGGTGGCGGTGACCGCCTCGTATTTGGGATGGATATCAGCTTTCATGGTTTTCTCCTGAATAACGGCACCGCCACCCGATCCCTTGCCGGGCACCGTACCTGGATTCCGACCGACTGTGCGGGACAAAGGCCGACCGGTCAAAAAATAGGCGGACATCTTACCAGACACTTGCCAAGAAGCAAGCGCGCCGGCGGGGATTTGTTACAATCGCGCCGGCAAGCCACCACCACCCCGCAGCCACCCACTATTGAGGCGCAATGACCGTACTTCAACTGGCCGTGCCCAGCCCCCTGCGCCGCACCTTCGACTACCTGCCACCACCGGACCTCGGCCCCGCCGACCTCGCCGCCCTGCAACCGGGCCAGCGCCTGCGGCTGCCCTTTGGCCGGCGCGAGGTGGTGGGCGTGCTGCTGGACACCAGCGCCAGCTCCGACCTGCCGGCACCGCAGCTCAAGCCGGCCCTGGCCCTGCTCGACCCCAAGCCGCTGTTCACTCCCGACGTGCTGGCCCTGTGCCGCTGGGCGGCGGACTACTACCAGCACCCGGTGGGGGAGGTGTTCAGCGCCGCCCTGCCCCGCCACCTGCGCCTGGGCAAAGCGCGCGAGCCAGGCAGCGAGCGTGCCTGGCGGCTCACCGACCGCGGCCGCGGCCTGCCCGCCGGCGCCCTGCTCCGCTCGCCACGCCAGAACCAGGCGCTGGCAGGTCTGCAGGGCCAGGCGGCGGTCGGTATCGGGGAACTGAAACACGAGGGCATCGGCAGCGCCGCCCTGCGAGCGCTGGCGAACAAGGCGCTGGCGGAGCCCTGCCGCATCAGCCCGGCGCCGCGCCCGGCCAGCGCGCGGCCCGGCCT
>JBKDZQ010000449.1:0-20245 GCA_047971325.1 Parahaliea sp. | reverse complement strand
GCTTGCCGGTAGCCACTGGCGGGTGCAGCTGCGCCACATGCTGGACCAACTGAAGGAACATCGACATGGCTAGATCGCTGCTGGTCACCGGTGCCGCCGGTTTTATCGGCGCCAATTTTGTCCATCACTGGGCGGCGGCCCACCCCGCAGACACCCTGGTGGCCTTCGACGCCCTGACCTACGCCGGCAATCGCGCCAACCTGGCGGAACTGGAGGGGCGGGACGGTTTCCACTTCGTGCATGGCGACATCTGCGACCAGTCGCTGGTGGAGCACAGCCTGCGCGAACACCGCATCGACACCATCGTGCACTTTGCCGCGGAGAGCCATGTCGACCGTTCCATTACCGGGCCCGGGGCCTTTATCCGTACCAATGTGGTGGGCACCCACAGCCTGCTGGAGGCGGCGCGGGCGGTGTGGCTGGCCGGCAGTGGGTGCGAGCACCGCTTCCACCACGTCTCCACCGATGAGGTCTATGGCTCCCTGGGCCCCCGGGCGCCGGCCTTCCATGAAGAGCAGAAGTACGAACCCAACTCCCCTTACTCGGCCAGTAAGGCGGCCTCCGACCACCTGGTGAGGGCCTGGCACCACACCTACGGGCTGCAGGTGAGCACCAGTAACTGCTCCAACAACTACGGCCCCTACCACTTTCCGGAGAAGCTGATTCCCCTGTGCCTGACCAATATCCTGCGCGGCCTGCCGCTGCCGGTGTACGGCGATGGCAGCAATATCCGCGACTGGCTCTACGTGCGCGACCACTGCCGCGGCATCGAGCGGGTGCTCGATGGCGGCGCGGTGGGGGAAACCTACAACATCGGCGGCAACAACGAGTGGCACAACCTGGCCATCGTCCACTTGCTCTGCGACCGCCTGGACGCGCGCTTTGCCGGCGACGTGCAATTGGGCGGGCGCTTCCCCGACTCGCCGGCCCGGCGCGGGGAGTCCCGGGGTCTGATCACCTTCGTCGAGGATCGCGCCGGCCACGACTGGCGCTACGCCATCGACGCCACCAGGATCAGCGCGCAGCTGGGCTATGCGCCGCGCGAGACCTTCGAGTCCGGCATCGAAAAAACCATCGACTGGTATCTCGGCAACGAAGCCTGGTGGCGGCCGCTGCTGGCTGTCGGGTGATCCGGCGCGCCGAACGCGGCAATACCACCAGGGCGCGGGAACGCTAGCGCCGTCCCTCCAGGTAGTCGTTGAGCACCTCGTGGAAGAAGCGCACCCGGGTTTCCTGCTTGGACAGGAAGCTGTCCTGGTAGCCGCGGGAGTGCCAGCCGGCCTGCTGTCCCTCCGCCAGCATCATGTCCTGCCAGACGATGGAGTCGATGATCTCCGGCACCCCGGTGCCGCCCTTGAAATCCACCGTCTCGCACTCGCACTCCTGCAGCGGGAAGTTGTCGCGGGTCATGATGCCGTGGGCCTGGGTCGCTCCCTCCACCGGAAACGCCATGCACCACAGGTCGAAGGTGCATTTGTTCGGGTCGTCGGCATCCGGCTCGGTGCGGAAGAAAATGAGGTTGTCCGGCAGGAAGGAGATGGTGACATTGGGGAAGATCACCGTGTGCGGGCTGTCGGTGATTTCCTCATCACTCATGTGTTCGTAGTGGGGGTAGCCTCGCTCCTTCCACAGCCGGTGCTTGGCCGCCTTGAGGTCCAGCCAGCCCTGCAGGGTCTTGGTCTCGAAATCCGCATAGCTGTCCGGGTCGATGTCCCACTGGCGCAGCAGGTCGTCGAAGGGGTGGGGCTGGCCATCCGGCAGGCGGTCGCGCAGTGAGGGACGCATCGGCTGCACGGTGCGGCCGTGGCCATTGGGGAACATCTCGTGGCGGGCGCTCCAGTAGTCCTGGTCTATCCACGGCGGCACCTGGGGATGGGCGGTGCGGGTGTGGTAGCTCTCGCTGAAATTGTCGGTGGAGAACTTCCAGTTGGTGTTCAGGCGGATCTTGCGGGCGAAAATGCGCACCGCAGTGTCCATGGGATAGTTTTTGTACAGCTCGGGCAGGGGGTCGAGGTAGTCCAGCAGGTCGGGTGCCTCGTCGTTCATGGTGTACCACACCATGCCGCCCCAGGTGTCGCAGCGCAATTCCCTGAGTTGCAGCTTGCCGCAGGGGTTGCCGCCGGTGAAATCGTCCGGGTCCTGGACATCCTTCAGCACGCCGTCCAGGCCCCACACCCAGCCGTGGTAGGGACAGTGGAAGTCCGACACGCTGGAATTGTCCCAGACCAGCCGCAGCCCGCGGTGGCCGCAGGTGTTGTAGAAGGCGCGCACCGAGCCGTCGTCCTGCTTCACGCAGATCACCGATTCGTGCATGAAGTTGTGCACCACGAAATCACCGGGTTCCTCCAGCTCTTTCAGCCGCCCGGCGACATGCCAGATCCTGGTCCACAGGTGATCCCACTCCTTCTGGGCAAACTCCCGGGAGTAGTAGCGGTCACCGGTCATTTTGTCGCCGCGCAGCAGATCCGGATTGCGGCCATCCAGGGTCAGCGGGTGTCGTAAGGGTATATTCATTATTCAATCTCCGACGAGTCAATACTGGTAGTACTAGAATAATGGTTCTAGTACAATGAATACTAGAACCATTATTCTAGTTTTGCAAGCCCCTGATGACGCGGACGCCGCCCGGTGTCGCCGGCGTTCCGGTGGGGAGGTGTCGGGTCAGGAGGCGGGGGTGGAAAGGCCCAGGTAGCGTGCGGCCATCTGGCGGGATTCGCGGCGAAATTCATCGCCGAAGATATCCAGCGGGGGGGCGCCCGCGGGCGCGGACAGGATGGACCACAACACCGAGCCGCGGGTGACCAGGTGGACATAGCGGACCGCGGTGGCGAGGTCCGCGACCGCCAGCTCATCGGCATACAGGCGGTAGAGCCCGGTCAGGAGCCCGCAGATATACTCGTCGGACTTGATCTGCAGGTCGCTGATGCGCGGGTCTATCATCCGCTGGCGCTCCATCAGCCGGTACAGGCCGGTGTCGCGACGGGCGGAGCTGAAGATGATCTCGATATGGAAGTCGAGAACATCCGCCGCGCTCCTGTGTTGCCAGCGCTGCGGGCGGGTCAGGTCGCCGACCTGGGCAAAACGCGTACGGGTGTAGGAATCGAGCACGGCGTAGAGGATGGACTGCTTGTCCTTGAAGCGGTGGTAGATGGAGCCCACCGAGACCTGGGCATCGCGGGAAATATCCGCCACCGTGGTCTCGTCGTAGCCGCGCTCGACAAACAGGCGCTTGGCGGAGAGCAACACCTTGCTGAGACTGTCGCGACTGCGGGACTGGCTCGGCTCGAAAATCCACTCGCTCTCATCCAGCCAGTCGATAACCGGTGCCGATGCAGCGGAGCTTGGCCCCATAACGCTGTTCTCCTTCACATTCCGAGCTGTTCGGGCAGACCACCTCTGGTCAGGCCTGCATGTATACCAGATATCGACCGGGGGCGCATACGGGGTCCGGGTCCTGGCTGCCAGGAACAAAAAACCCACACCCCGCCCGGGGTGTGGGGCCGGTGATGTCTGGCGCGGTAAGCAGCGTTGGCGAACTCAGCGACATTCCGAGGGCGGCAAATCCACCCGGCGCTCGCTGCCGTCGGCGTAGCGCTCGATGCGGTAGCAGCCCGATATGACCTGGTTGCGGTCGTTGTAGTAGCGCACGGTGCTGTGGTGGTTGTGATTGATCGACAGGCCTATCGCGGTGCCGATCAGGGCCGCACCCAGCGGATCGAAGTGGTTCCGGCGGTGATAGGGCGAATAGTGCCGTGAGTGACTGTAGTGCGAGCTGTAATGGCGGTCCCTCCGGAAGTCGTGATGCCGCTTCTGGTGATGGTTGCCGTGGTGGCTGTGGCTGTAATGCTGCCTGCCGTGGCTGTCGCCGCGGTGGTTGCGATCGGCCAGTGCCGCAGTGGAACCGGATGCGAGCAGCACAGCCATGGTGATTGCGGTCAGTCGTTTCATGTGGTTTCTCCTCTCGGTGCCCATTGCACACCTGCAGACTACGCCCCGGCAGCTGAACCGCCCCTGAACGGTGGCGGAAATTTCATTCAGCCGCCGTTCAGCCGGGGTGGAGGATACTGCGGCAGTCAAGGACAAGGACTGCGAGGACCCCAATATGAACGAGACCTCACTGGTTGTGGCCCTGCTCGCCGCCAGCTCCCTGGCCGCGGGCCAAGCCCTGGCCCAGCCCAGCAGCTGGCTGGAGGCCCCGGTGGTGGAGGCGGAACCCCTCGTCGAAGTGATTACCCGCCAGATCCCCCACGAAAGCTGCCGCGACGAGCGGGTGCGGGTGGAGCGCGCCCCGGGCAACCATTCGGCCACACCGGCCCTGATGGGGGCGCTGATCGGCGGTGTGGTGTCCGGAGCCGCCGGTCACCACAGCCGCCACCAGGATGTCATTGCCGGGGCCGGCGCGCTGCTGGGTGGCTCCCTGGGCAATGACTACAGCCACCGCCGCCCCGGCAGCAGCTATTACGTGACCGAGCGGGTCTGCGAAACCGAGTACGAACTGCGCGACATCGAGCGGGTGGTGGGGTATCGTGTTGGCTACCGGTACCAGGGGCAGGTCTACTACACACGCACCGCCACCGCGCCGGGTGATACCATTCGCTTGCGGGTCGATGTGAGTCCCGCGCCGTGAGTTGAGTCGGGAAGCAGCTATGCCTCGCACCAGTCTGTCGCGCACCCTCTGTCTGGCTACGCTTGGTGCCTGCCTCGGCCTTGCCGGCACCGCCGACAGCCTGGCCCAGGGCAGCCGCGGTCACCATTCCCAGGGGCTGGTGCGGCAGGATCGCTCCAGCGATGACCGACACAGCGAGCAGCGACAGGCAGACCAGTCCATCACCGCCCGGGAGGCGGCAGAGCAGGCCCGGGCCCGATTCGGTGGTCGGGTGCTCAAGGTCGATGCCGCCGGCCGTGGTTACCGGGTGCGCCTGCTACAGGATGATGGTCGTGTCATCGAGGCCTACATCGGGGGTTGAGCCGTGCGTATGCTGATCGTCGAGGACGGCCCACAGTTGCGGGCACAGCTCGGCGCCCTGTTTCAGGGCAGCGGCTGGGTGGTGGAGCTGGCGCCGGACGGGCGTGAAGGCGCTTACCTGGGCAGCGAATTCCCGCCCGATCTCGCCATTGTCGACCTCGGCCTGCCGGACACCCCCGGCATTGAGCTGATTCGCTCCTGGCGCAAGGCCGGGCTGGACTTTCCCATCCTCATTCTCACCGCGCGCAGCGACTGGCGCGACAAGGTGGAGGGTCTGGAGGCCGGCGCCGACGACTATGTGACCAAACCCTTCCATCCGGAGGACGTGACGGCCCGGGTCGCCGCCCTGCTGCGACGCGCCGCCGGGCGCAGCACCGACCTGGTGGACTACGGCGCCCTGCAGATCGATTTCGCCGAGCGCCGGGTGGTACTGGACGGCAGGGTGCTGGAGCTGACCAGCTTCGAGTACAACACCCTGGAATATCTCGCCAGCCGGCCGGGCCAGGTGATTTCCAAGACCGAACTCACCGAGCACCTCTACGCCCAGGACCACGAGCGCGACAGCAATGTGATCGAGGTTTTTGTCGGCCGCCTGCGGCGCAAGCTGGACCCGGACCAGCAGTTGCAGGCGATCCAGACGGTGCGCGGCGCCGGCTACCGCTTTGCCCTGCAGCCCCTTGCCCGGTGAGTGCGCGGTGAGAATGTGGCAGGGCTCCATCACCGGCCGGCTGGTGGCCGGTGCGGCACTGCTGCTGCCGCTGTTTCTCGGCGCCAGCGGCCTGTACCTGCAGGACAGTCACCAGCGCAGCCTGGAGGCCGCCGAGGCCGAGCGCCTGCAGCTGCAGTTGTTCACCCTGCTGGCCCAGGCGGAGTACAGTGGCGGGGTCGAGTTGCCCCGACAACTGATCGAGGCCCGCTATCACCAGCCCAACTCCGGACTCTACGCCCAGGTGACTGACGGCAGTGGCGAGCGGGTCTGGCAGTCCCCCTCCGCCATCACCCTGGAACCCGGGGTCTTTGCCAGGGCCGTCATTCCCTTGCGTCCCGGCCAGCACCACTTCCAGCGCCTGGGCAGCCTTTACAGCCTGAGCTGGCAGGTACTGTGGCAGACGGATCAGGGGGAGGAGACGCCGCTGCAGTTCACCGTGCTGGAAACCGCCGCGCCACTGGATGCCGACATGGCCGTTTACCGGCGCGGCCTGCTGCTGTGGCTCGGCGGCTCTGCCGCGTTGCTGCTGGTCTGTCAGGCACTGGTGCTGGCCTGGGGGCTGCGTCCCCTGCGCCGCCTGGCGGAGGAGGTGGGCGCTATAGAGGCGGGCGAAGCCGAACAGCTGGGCAAGGACTACCCGCGGGAGATTCGCCCCCTCACCGCCAATCTCAATACCCTGCTGCGGGGCGAGCGCCAGCGCCGGGAGCGGGTGCGTAACACTCTGGCGGATCTCGCCCACAGTCTGAAAACCCCGCTGGCGGTGGTGCGCGGGGCGAACCCGGCCGCCGCCGACTACAACGCCCTGGTGGATGAGCAGGTCGGGCGCATGGAGCAGATCGTGCACTACCAGTTGCAGCGCGCCTCCGGCGGCAGCCACCGACTGCTGCAACGGGTGGCAGTGGCGCCGGTGCTGCGGCGCCTGTGTGAGGGAGTGCGCAAGGTTTACGCCGAAAAACACCTGGACCTGGCGCTGGAGGTGGCGCAGGACTGCCGCTTTCGCGGCGACGAGCGCGATCTGATGGAAATTGCCGGCAACCTGCTGGACAACGCCTGCAAATACGGCCGCTCGCGGGTCAGCCTGCGGGTGACGGGCGGTGCCCCGGACGGTCTGCGCATGGTGGTGGAGGACGACGGCCCGGGCATTCCCGCCGCCGAGCGCGAACGCATTTTGCAGCGCGGCACACGGCTGGACGAGATCCGTCCGGGGCAGGGCCTGGGGCTGGCGGTGACCGCGGACATCGTCGCCAGCTATCGCGGCGAGCTGGACATCGCCGAGGGTGCGGCCGGTGGCGCGCGGGTGGTGGTGAGCTTTCCCTGAGACCAGCCTTGTCTGGATTAGCCCGTCACCGCCAGCCGCGGCGACAGGAAACGGGATTCGAAGGCCACGATCGGCTCCGGGTGGTGCAGGTAAAAGCCCTGCAACTGGTTGCAGCCGGCGCGGACCAGGATATCCAGCTGCTCGCGGTTCTCGATGCCCTCGGCAGTGGTGTGCAGATTGAGACTGCCTGCCAGGGCGATGATGGCGCGGCACAGGGCCTGCTGGTCTTCCCGCTGTTCCAGATCCTGCACGAAGGCCTGGTCGATTTTGAGCATGTCCAGCGGGAAGCGCTGCAGGTAGATCAGCGATGAGTAACCGGTGCCAAAGTCGTCCAGTGCCAGCGGATGGCCGAGTGACTGCACCTGCTCCAGGGTGTCGGTGACCTTGCCCATATCGCTGGCCAGCGCGGTCTCGGTCAGCTCGATCTCCAGGGTCGAAGCTTCGATCGGGTAGCGGCTGTGCATGGTCGTCAGCGTTTCCACCAGGTGTCCGCTGACAAAGCTCTCCGCCGACACGTTCACCGCGAGGCTGGTGGTTGGCCGGCCCTGCTGTTGCCAGCGTTGCAGGGTGTGGAAGGCGTTTTCCAGCACCCACTGGTCCAGCTCGAGAATCAGGTCCGTCTCCTCCGCCAGCGGTACGAACACGCCGGGGGATACCATGCCCCGCTTGGGATGTTCCCAGCGCAGCAGCGCCTCCGCTCCCACCAGCTTGCCGTTGCGGTCGAATTTTCCCTGCAGGTAGAGCGACAGCGCGTCGTCGCGGATGGCCTGGCGCAACTCACTCTCCAGGCTTAGCCGGTCGAGGGCGAGACTGGTCATGTCGCTGCTGTAGTAGGCAAAGGGCGAGGTGTCGGGGATGTTGTTGTCGTGGGCCGCGATACTGGCGCATTTTATCAGGGTCGCGGCGGTGTTGCCGTCCCTGGCAGAAGTGGCAATGCCGGCCTGCACCGGGATGCGCAGCTGGCGCCCGGACAGGTCGATGGGTGCCGACAGGACATCGTGCAGGCGCTGCACCCACTCGACGGTTTCCAGCATCGGGTCGCCCACCAGAATGAACACCGCCAGCTCCGTTTCGCTGATCCGCCCCAGGTCGCGGGTGGCGCTGGTGCGACCGCTGCCGAACAACTGCTGGGTCAGGCGCGGACTCAGGGTGCGCAGGATCTCGTCGATGGCCTCGCCGCCAAAGCTGCCGCGCAGGCGGCGCAGGGTGGTCAGGCGCAGGGAAATCAGGATCAGCGTCTTGTTTTCGGCCTGCGCCTGCTGCAGGGCCGCCTCGGCCCGCTCCGTCAGCAGGTCGAGGTTGGGCAGGCCGGTGCTGCGATCGTAGTAGGCGAGCTGGCGGACCCGGGTCTCCCGCTCCACCACATTCATGCGCCAGCGGAAAATACCGTAGATCAGCAGTCCCGCCAGTAGCGCATACAGCAGCAGGGCATAGGGCGTCTCCCAGGGCGCCGCGGTGACATTGAGGGCCAGTGCCAGGGGCTGTTCGCTCCATACCCCCTCGCTGTTGGCGGCGCGCACCTTGAATACATAGTTCCCGGGGTCCAGGTTGGTATAGGTGCTGCGATTACGGGCACTGACTGGTGTCCAGTTCTGGTCGAAGCCCTCCAGCATCACCGAATAGCGGTTGCGCTCGGGCGCGGTGTAGTCGAGGGCGACATATTCGATGGTGATCACATCGTCGTAGTGGGCAATAGTCAGGGATGGCTCGTTGCCCAGCGCCTGAGTGTTGGCCAGAGGCTGGTTGTCCACCTCGATAGTGGTGAAGGCGACGGGCGGCCCATTGCCACGCTGCCGGAAGCTGTCCGGGTCAAAGGCGTTGTAACCGCCAGTGCCGCCGAAGAACAGGCGCCCGTCGGCACCGCGGTAATAGGCGCCGTAGTTGAATTCCTCGCTCTGCAGTCCCTGGACGCGGTGGAAATAGCTGACTTCGCGGGACCTGGGGTTCAGTCGCATCAGGCCGGCATTGGAGCTGAGCCAGAGCAGACCCCTGTCGTCTTCAACAATGCCGTTGATAACATTGTTCGACAGGCCGTCGCTGGTGGTGAGATGTGCGAAGGTGGGATCCGCCAGCCCCTGGTTGGCCACATTGAGATAGGCCAGGCCGGCCCCCGCCGTGCCCACCCAGAGGGTGTGGTCCTTGGCGATGTGCAGGGAAAAAACGGTGTCCATCCCCAGGCTGCGGCGGGAGTCCGGATTGTGGCGCAGGGTCAGCAAGGCGCCGGTGTCGGGGCTGAAGCGGACCAGGCCGTTGCCGTCGGTGCCCAGCCACAGGCGCCCCCTGCTGTCCTCGCGAATCGCGGTGATGCGCAGGCCGTCGGCGAAGCGATCCACCTCCAGTGTCTGCGGGTCGATGCGTGCCAGGCCGCCACCGAAGGAGCCGGCCCAGATATTGCCAGTGCTGTCCTCCAGCAGGCACATGATGCCGTCTGCACCCAGGGAGTGGCTGTTGTTGGCCTGGTGTCGCAGGGCCTGCAAGCTATTGTCACGGCTGTCGTAGATCTGCAGACCGGCATCCATGGTGCCGATCCACAGGCGGCTGGCCCTGTCCCGCAGCAACGCGGTGACCGCGGACGTGCCGCGATCCGGGAGGCCGTGTTCGCTGTTGAAGACGCGCTTTACGCTCCCAGCGGCATCCACTTCCACCAGTGGTGCGCCGAAGCCGCCAACCCAGGTTCTACCCGCGTCGCTGTCGGCGAAGGCGAGTACGGCGGTGTTGGCCAGAATGTCCGGTTCGCGAGCGCCGAGCACCCAGCTGCGTGGGCTCCAGCGATTGGCGCCGGCCAGGCGGGTGCCGATCCAGAGTATGCCATCGCGGCTTTCATACAATGACATCAACCGGTCATCGGTCAGGCTGTAGCGGTCGCTATCCCGGTGGAAATAGGCGTGAAAGCCGTCAACTTCCGGCAGGTGAATATTCAGCCCGTGCTGGGTGGCAACCCAGATACGCCCGCTGCTGTCCTGGAGGATGTCGCGCACCTGGTTGTTGCTCAGGCTGTTCGGTTGGTCCGGCATGTGGCGAAACACCTTGCGCTCGCGGGTTTGCGTCTCAGTACGCTCCAGGCCGTTGTCGTAGGTGCCGATCCACAGGGCGCCGCTCCGGTCGAGCAACATGCTCGACACCGCGCGGTCGGCGCCACCCAGGCGGATTGTTTCACCGGAGGCGCTGTTCAGTTTGTAAAGACCAGCCTCGGTGCCCACCAGAATTTCATTTTGCCGGCGCTCCAGCAGCGAGGATATCGACGGGTTGCCTGTAGAGCGGGCAGAAGAGGATTCGAACCGGTACTGGCCGAGAAATTGCCCACGGCCATTGAAGCGCAGTAGTCCGGCGCCGCGCGTGCCCATCCAGATATCACCGGCGTTGTCGATCATCACCACCCGCGCCAGGCGGGCAGCGCCGCTGGGCAGGGGAATGCTGTTGAAACGGCCGGATTCGCGCTGCCAGCGCACCAGGCCTGCGCCGTCAGTAGCGAGCCAGATGTCGCCGTTGACGTCTTCCGCCAGAGACCAGATGAAGTCGTTGGGCAGAGCGTGGGGATTGCTGGGGTCGCGCATGAAGTGCTCGACGTTCTTCCCGTCGTAGCGGTTCAGTCCATTTTCGGTCGCGAACCAGAGATAGCCGCGGGAATCCTGCAGCATGTCGTTGATGGTGCTTTGCGAAAGGCCATCCTCCAGGCTAAGTGTCTGGAAGACCATTTGTGTTTCGTAGTAGGCCTGGGTGGGAATCGGGGTTGTCAGCCATAGCATCAGCAGGCCGCACACCTGTGGCGTGAGCGCTGAAATCTGTCTCATCAGCTTCATGGCTACCGCACGACGAAGGCTACGGGCTCCACAGAGTCCGTAGCCTTCGCGCCACTCAGTCTTGCTGGCGGTTGTGACGCTGGGCTTCTGACTCTACCCAGCGGTTTCTGGCCACGCCACGGCCAGTCCATTCCCGGGGTACCACGGTGTTCAGCGCCTGGCCGACGGTGCCCAGCAGGCCACCTCGGGAGGTATTTACCGACTGCGTGGCCTGATCGCCGCCGAGACTGCTGAGCTCTGCCTCATCCCAGGGATAGCCGCGGCTCCAGACATAGGCACGGCTCCAGACGTAGGCGCGGCTCCAGACGTAGGCGCGGCTCCAGACGTAGGCACGGCTCCAGACGTAGGCGCGGCTCCAGACGTAGGCGCGGCTCCACACATAGGCATCTCCCTCCAGGTAGCCACCCTGGCCGTCGTCGATCACGAAGTTGCCCTCGGCATCTTCCATGACCGGGCCGGCGAAGTGTTGCTCACCGGCCAGGTCGGCATCGATATCCAGGCCGAGGTTGGCACAGTTGCTGGCGGTGCTGTGCACGGCGCTCCAGGCGTTGATCATACCGGCACCCTGCTGGAGGATGGAGTACATGGCCTGGTCGCCGTTCATGGCCGCCGCCGAGGTGGAGGCCAGCCGGCATTTCACGTCATCGGGGCTCAGGCTCGGGTCCGCCTGCAGCATCAGCGCGGCCACCGCGCTCACCGTCGCGGCGGACTGTGAGGTGCCGGACATGCGAAAGTGGCGGTTGTCTTCCTGCAGGTAACGGCGGTGCCCTTTCACAATGCTGGCATAGGAAGGCATGATGCCCATGATGCGCCCGCCCGGAGCGAGAAAGTCCGGCTTCACAAAGCCTTCATAGGTGGGGCCGACCGAGGAAAACTGCGACAGGAAGTCGTCGGTTTCGTCGGTCGGGGTATGGTTGTCATCAGCAGAGCCGACGGTAATCACATAGGGGACGTTGCCCGGTACGCCGATGGTCATCGGCTCCGGTCCGGAGTTGCCGGCCGAGGCCACCACCACGATACCGGCTTTCCAGGCGGCCATGACGGCCTGGTTGAGGGGGTCTTCCCAGTAGTAGGACTGGGGCGCTGCGCTGAAGGACAGGTTCAGCACGCGGATGTTGTATTGTTCACGGTTGGTCAGCACCCAGTCGATACCGGCAATGACGTCGAGATAGGTGGAGGTACCGTCATCCTTGAAGGCCTTGACATCCACCAGGTTCACGTTGGGGGCGATGCCCTGGTACTCACCGTCGGGAGTGAGGAAGCTGCTCCCCGCCACCGAGGCGATATGGGTGCCGTGCCCGCTGGGATCGCTTTTGCGACGACCCCGGCGGTCATCCGCCAGCACATTGTGCACGGCGACAATGCGGTTTTCACGCAGGTTGACCCCGTACTCCAGCCCGTGGTGCTGCCATATGCCGGTATCCACAAAGGCAATGGCCACATCGCTGCCATCGATGCCGATGTCATGCAGGCGGTTGGCATCGACCCAGTTTGGATAGACTGTTTCCTTCGGGCGCCAGAAGATCACACCGTCCTCCCGGTCGGCCTCGGTGCTCTGGGGTACAGACAGCGCCGAGCCCTGCGGTCTGGACAAGCCGCCGTCTCTCAGGCTGGTATTGAACAGCCGGCCCGAGACATTCAGCGATGTATTGCGGTGAACGCGCAACTCGGGATAGCGCTCGGTCAACTCGCGTATCTGTTGCGCGGTGAGCTCCGCCTCCACCCCGCGGATGATGTCGAGACGGCGCGCTACGACGCCGGACACGGATCGCACCGCCGCGGCCACATCGACGTCGCTGCCGGTGGCCTGCACCAGGTAGCGGGCGCCCAGTTGGTATTGGGTTGAGGTAGGTTGCTCCCCTCGGGTTTGATCTGCAACAGTAGCGCTGAACCCTGCCTGTGGCAGGCACACCACTGCGAGCATCGAGCAAGCTGCAGCCAGTTGTTTCATTGTGCTCCCCTGAATATATTTTAGTCACGTCCAGTCAGTGAGTGCCTTTCCGCCTCCAGACTGACGAGCTACAGTATGCAACGCGCAGGCACTTACAGGTGCATATTATTCAGCTTTTGGTGAAAGAGGCGCCCCCGTGTATAACCATGTGCGAAGGCGATCACAGATCGGCCGGGCATAACGATCGTGATGTGAACTGGGTGGCAGTGTGTTGGGCGATGATCGGCTTATGCCGCGTAATCCGGAGAAAAGTCGAGAAAAACAGTGCAATTTATCGACGTCGGAGAATCCGGTCGCGCCGTGAAAGTGAGCGCTTACCGTCTGGTGAGGAAGGACAGGTGCCGAATTCGGGACCATGTTCCGGGCTGCTCGTCGCGGCGTATTTCAGTCCCGCGCAACCTGCTCGGCCGCCACTGAAAACACCCGGAATGACTCCGGTATTTCGGCCCTGGCCTGGTCGGTGAGGATGGGATCGAACAGTCTCAGCACCAGTTCGTAGCCTTCCTGCATGGACTGGGTATTGATGCTGCGATCATCGGCGCTGATGAAGCTGAGCCAGTAGTCGGAGATCATCCAGGCGATCTGGATCAGGTCGGGGAAGGTATCTGGTCCGGCGGGCGGCCTGGCCACTCCGGCCTCTACCAGGGCTTCAAAAAACTGAGGATTTCCCCCATGCGCAGTCGTCGCAGGCGTTGGAAACGGTATTTGAGTTCCGGGTCCCGGTCCAGCAGGGTTCCCAGCTCCCGGTAGAAGAAGCGGTAGCACCAGATCAGGCGGTACTGGCGCAGGGTGATTTCCGCCATGTGCACTACGGTCGGCTGGCCGGCATCGCCCTGCCAGCCGGCTATCTCCTCCTCGATTCGCAGCCAGATGGAGAAGATGACCTCCTCCTTGGTCTTGAAGTGATAGTGCAGGTTGCCCTTGCTCACCCCCGCCGCCTCGGCAATGCGATTGCCCGATACCTGGGCGGTACCCTCCTCGTTGAACAGGACTGTGGCGGCGTCGAGGATGCGGTTCTGGGTTTCGCGAGACGTCATGATCGGCTGGCTGTGACCTATGCCCGCTGGCGCCGCCCGCTCAGGCCAGCAACCCGTTGAAGAAGTGTGCCAATCCGGTCTCGCCCCCGGACTCCCAGGCGCGCAGCGCGGCGGTGCCGATGATGGCGATGTCGGCGCGACCCCGCAGGTAGTCGATATCGACCCGGCTGCTGATGCCAAAGCCGACGCCAATGGGCAGGTGGGTGGCGGCGCGACAGCGTTTGAGGAAGGTATCCAGATCGTCGTTGAGGGCGGTCTGGGCGCCGGTCACGCCCTTGCGCGCCACGGCGTAGACAAAGCCCCGGCCCGCCGCGGCGATCTGCGCCAGCCGCTGGTCGGTGTTGGTGGGCGCCATCAGCATGATGGGCGCAAGTCCGGCGTCTGCGGAGTGCCGGTGCAGGTCCGCCGCCTCGTTGACCGGCAGGTCCGGCAGGATATAGCCGCAACCACCCGCCGCCGCCAGTTGTTCGACAAAGCGCTGGTGGCCCAGTTTGAACACCGTGTTGTAGTAGCCCATCATCAGTACTTTGAAACGGAAGCGAGTGCTCACCTGCCGCATGAAGTCGAAGCACTGGCTGACGCGGGTGCCACTGGCCAGGGACAATTCGTTGGCGCGCACGAACAAGGGGCCGTCGGCGGAGGGTTCGGAAAAGGGAAATTGCAGTTCCACCAGGTCCACGCCGGCCTCGTCCATGATCTGCAGGGCCTTGAGATTGTCCTCGAAGGTGGGGTAGCCGCAGACCACATGGGCCATTACCAGCAGGTCTTTGTCCTTGCGGCGCCCGCCGAGGTAGTCGTCAAGCTCCATAGTCTTGGGCCTTCTCCTGAATGAATTGCTGCCAGTGGCGGTCGTCCAGTGCGTCCGCCACGGTGAAGATGTCCTTGTCGCCGCGCCCCGATTGATTGATGAGGATGACCTCGTCGCGGCCCATGGCCGGCGCCTCGGCAATGGCGCGGGCAAAGGCGTGGGTGCTCTCCAGGGCGGGAATCAGGCCCTCCTTGCGCATCACCAGTTGCAGGGCCTCGCGCACCTCGTCGTCGGTGCTGGCGGTGAAACGCACCCGGCCCTCGCGCCACAGGTGGGCGAGAATGGGGTTGACTCCGATATAGTCCAGCCCGGCGGCGATGGAGTGGGTCTCCAGCATGTTGCCGTCGTCGTTCTGCAAAAAGTAGGACTTGTAGCCCTGGGCCACGCCCAGCGAGGCGTCGTCGTAGGCCAGGCGCGCCGCGTGCTGGCCGGAGCCCGGCCCCAGCCCGCCAGCTTCGCAGCCCACCAGCTCCACGCCGGCGTCGTCGAGGAAGCCCTGGAAGATGCCGATGGCATTGGAGCCGCCGCCGACGCAGGCGTAGACCCGGTCCGGCAGGCGGCCGCTGAGGGCCTGCAACTGGCCCCGCGCCTCGCGGCCGATGATCGACTGGAAGTAGCTCACCAGTTCCGGGAAGGGGTGGGGGCCGCAGGCGGTGCCGAGCACATAGTGGGTGTCGTGCATGTTGGTGACCCAGTCCCGCAGGCACTCGTTGATGGCGTCCTTGAGGGTGCGCTGGCCGTCCTGCACCGCCACTACCTCCGCACCGAGATTTTCCATCCAGAACACATTGGGGCGCTGGCGCGCCACGTCCACGGCGCCCATGTAGATCTTGCAGGAAAAGCCCATGCGCGCGGCCATGGTGGCGGTGGCGAAACCGTGCTGGCCGGCGCCGGTTTCGGCGATCACCCGGGTTTTGCCCAGGCGCTTGCACAGCAGGCCCTGGCCGATCACATTGTTGATCTTGTGGGAGCCGGTGTGGTTGAGATCCTCGCGCTTGACGTAGATCCGGGCGCCGCCGAGGTGGCGGGACAGGTTCTCGAGATGGGTGACTGGCGTGGGGCGACCGGAGTACTGCTGCATCAGGGTTTCGAACTCGTGCCAGAAGCCCGGGTCCTGCCGCGCCTTGCGAAAGCAGGCCAGCAGCTCCTCGATGGTGGCGGTGAGAATTTCCGGCAGAAAAGTGCCGCCAAATTCACCGTAGTAGCCTTCTCTCCCCCGGGAAAAATCGAAAACGTTCATATGGGAACCTGTATGACAGAGGTAGCCACGCTACCTGGCGAGACGGCGCCGCTGGCGCCTGACGCAGCCGGTGGCCCGGATCTGGAATCACAAGCCGCCGATGTTAGCCAACCCCGGGGTTCAGGACAACCCGCAGGTGCTGCCCGGCGCTGGGCAGTTCCTGAACCGTGGTGGTGCCCATTTTATTGGCGGTGACCACCACTTCCTCCAGCGCATTGCCGTTCCGGGCGGTGGCGCAAACCCTGTACAGGGTGGTGGCAACCGTCGGCAGATTGTGGGTAAACCGGTGCTTGTTCATATTGTGTATTTCGCTGCCGAGGACCTTGATCCCCGGGTGTCCGGCTTCGCCGGTGATGGCTTCACCTGGCCAGGCCTAGTAATTGATTGCCGGGCTGCCCGCCGGGTAGAAGTGGCCCGCCAGCAGCATGCCCCCGGGGCTGGTGGATTGCAGCGAGTGCAGCTGTTTTGCCGGCAGGAAGATCAGGTCGCCAGGCTTTACCGGCGTGCGCAGGTTGTCCGTCCACATGATGCCTTCACCGGACAGGATGACGATGGCCTCCTCGTACAGGTGGTGGTGTGGGGCCGCCTTCGATTGGGGTATCTGGCCGATGAACTGGGAGACTTCCCGGGAACCGGATTCCTCCCCCACCAGTACCTGATAGAAGCGGTCGGCCATGGCATTGCGCTTGCTGTCGTCACGGGCCACCGCTCGCCGGGGCAGGCTGGCGTCGAAGCTGGCGGGCATGGCGTCCAGGATGCCCAGTGCCGGCCCCCCCGGGCAAACGGTGGCCAGCAGGGTGAGCGGCTGGTCCGACGGGTGACTGAGGGTGAATGCTTCGCCGGCGCGCAGGTACACGCCCACTTGTGGGGCCAGCAACTCCCGGTGGCCACAGATATCTACGCTGGCCTTCCCGGCAAGTCCGAACAGCACCACTTCCGCGCCGGGAGCGGCCAGTACCGGGGTGGTGCCGGCGGTAACTTCCAGATAGTACTGGTCGAGGAACTTCGCGCCGCGCTGGCCGCCGATCACGCTGGCCATCCTGACGTTGCCATACTGGGAAAAGGTCAGCCGCTGGGGCTGCTGCACATAGCAGCCGCCATCCAGCGCGGCGAAACCACCCTCGTCAGCGGGTACCTCGGAGGTGGCGGCCAGCAGTTCTTGCAGGGGGCGGGGATCCCCTTCGTATTCGTCCACCAGGTTGTTGTGGCTGCCGTCGCAGAAGGGCGCGGCGGCGCTGTGTTTGCATCCGCAGAACAGCATGGAAGCGGTTTTTTCCGCCACATAGCGCAGCGGCTTGAAAGCGGTGCCGGCATGGGACTGGTCGCACCAGGGCTGGGTCTTGCTCAGGCCGCAACTGCACCACAGGTAGCGCTCGCCCTCCACCACATCGACATAGTAGGGTTTGTACTGGGCCACTACCGGTTCGTTCATGTGCCTGCCTCTCATGGGTATCGCGGCGCTGCCGACGACGCCTGGAATGTAAGGCGCAGGGCTGCAGAGAACCGCTCGATATACGATGCCCCAGCCTGCTCCGGCCTGGCAAATCGGAATTAGGGCGTGTGGTCTAAACCGGTGGCGCGGTGGCTTTGGGGCATGTGGTAGATTGGGTGTTGACATCATAAGAGTAAAGCGCGTGTCGGCACCCCAGCGTCAGCAGTTCAACTCCTCGCTCACCGCTTTCTGGACCATGGCTGGTGCGGCCATCGGCCTTGGCAATGTGTGGCGCTTTCCCTACATGATGGGCCAGTACGGTGGTACCGCCTTCCTGCTGGTCTATCTTGTGTTCATCTGCCTGCTGGCGATTCCCGCCCTGATGGCGGAGTGGTCGCTGGGGCGGGAGGCCCGGGGTGGTACCATTACCGCCTTCAGCCACACGCTGGGCCCGCGTTGGGGAAGGGGTGTCGGCTTTACACTGATTTTTGGCATGTTCTGTTCCAGCTCCTACTACCTTGTGGTGGTTGGCAACGTTGGCTATACGGCATTTTATTCCACGTGGCATGGGTTCGCTCCGGAGCAGGTGGCGAAGTTCGAGCGCGGCCTGGTGTCGGGAACCCTGCAGTACAGTATCAGCCTGGTGTTGCTGGTCACCATTCTCTGGGTGGCCTGGCGTGGCCTGAACAAGGGAATCGAGCAGGTCTCCAACCTGTTCGTGCCGTTCTTTTTCCTGGTGATCCTGTATTTGATCTACAGCACCTTCCAGTTGCCGGGTTCCACGGAAAAAATGGTGGACTACCTGCGCCCGGACTGGTCGCAGATAAACTGGCAGTCGGTGTTCGCCGCCCTGGGGCAGGCGGTGTTTTCGGTGGGGCTGGGGGGCACCATCATGGTGATCTACGGCAGCTATCTGCGCAGCGACACGCGCCTGTTGCCGGCCGCGGTGTCCACCGCTGCCGCCGATACCGGGGCCGCCTTCATGGCCTCCCTGTTTATCTTTCCCACCATGCTGGTGTTCGGGGTGGCACCGGACGCCGGCCCCAAGCTGATTTTCCACACCCTGCCCAACCTGTTCGGTGTCATGGCGGGCGGCCGAGTGCTGGGGAGTTTTTTCCTCTGGGCCCTGTTCCTGGTGGCCTTCCTGTCCGGGCTGGCAGCGCTGGAGGTGATCATTGGCAGTCTGGCGGATGATGCCGGGCGCACCGGGATCACCCGCAAGCGGGCCATTGTGCTGGTGGGTGGCGCCGAAGTGGCGCTGGGGGCACTGCCCGCCTTCAAGCCCGATGTGATCGGCATCATGGACCTGTTTTTTGGCTCCGGCATGCTGGCGGTGGGCAGTGCCCTGGCGCTGCTGGCGTTGACCCGCTGTGTCAGCCGGGCTGCCATTATCAGGCAGCTGGGAGGCGAATCATCGTTCAATGCCCTGTCGTACCAGTGGCTGCGCTGGGTGGTGCCGCCCGTCTTCATTATTATCATTGCCGGTTCCGTGCTGTCGTGACCGGCCCGTCCAGTGTGGAGTAGTACCATGTCCTCGATGCGCGACCGCTTTCCGATTCTGGGCCACAAAACCTATCTCAACAGCTGTTCCTACGGGGCGCTGGCGGATAGCGTGGAACAGTCGCTGCTGGACTACCTGCGCGATCGCCGCGAGCGCGGCGCGTGCTGGGAGCAGTGGGTGGGACAACAGGAGCAGCTGCGCGACAAGACCGCCGCCCTGCTGGGCGCGAGCGCCGACGAGATCGCCATCGTGCCTTCGCTAACCGCCGGTTTCAACGCCCTGGTCAGCTGCCTGGATTTTCAGGGCGAGCGCAACCGGGTGGTTGCCACCAGCTATGACTTCCCCACCACGGCGCAGATCTGGCACGCCCAGAAACACCGTGGGGCGCAGATAGCCGTGGCGCAACTGGACGAGGCGCAGGACCCACTGGCGGCACTGGATACCCTGATAGACGAGCACACCCAGGTGGTGTCGATTCCCTGGGTGTGCTATCGCAACGGTCGCAGGCTCGATGTGGCGGCGGTGGCTGCGCTGGCCCATAGTCGCGGTGCGCTGGTGGTGGTGGATGGCTACCAGGGGGTGGGGACCATCGCCTGCGATATGGCGGCCATGCAGGCGGATGTGTTGCTGGGCGGCTATCTCAAGTACTTGCTGGGCACGGCGGGCGTGGCCTTCATGTACGTGCGCGCCGCGCTGGTGAAGACCCTGCAACCCACCACCAGCGGCTGGTTTGCCCAGGAGGACGTGCACGCCATGGCCATCGCCGACAACGTGCCTGCCGCTTCCGCCCGGCGCTTCGAGGGCGGCACGCCGGACGTATCCGGCCTCTACGCCTGCAACGCCGGGCTGGACCTGCTGGCGGAGGTGGGGATCGGGGAAATTTCCCGGCGTATCGCCGCCATTACCGCCAGTATCCGCCAGGGCATCGCCCGGCGCGGCTGGCGGCTGGCCAGCGGCGACTGGTCCCACGGTGCCATGCTGGCTCTGCGCTGTCACGACATGGTGGCGCTGGTGGAGCGGCTGGCGGCGGAAGGCGTGGTGGTATCCTGCCGCGACAGCAATATCCGCATCTCACCCCACTTCTACAACAACCAGGACGATGTGCAGGCGTTGTTCGCCGCCCTGGAAAAACACCGGGAGTTGCTGGATTGAGCCACTTGCTCAAGCGGCTCAGTCAAACAGCGGGATCTGTGCCCAGGCCAGCCCAGCGGCATCCTTTGCCGACAGCCGCGGCGCTTCACCCCCGGACAGAGGCCAGTCAACGCCTACCTTCGGATCATTCCAGGCCAGCGAGACTTCGCTGGCGGGGTGGTAGAAGTCGGTGCACTTGTACTGGAAGTCCGCCACCTCGGAAGTGACATAGAAACCGTGGGCAAAACCCGGCGGCACCCACAGCATGGCGTGATTCTGAGCCGACAGCGTCGTACCAAACCACTGGCCGAAGCTGGGGGAGGAGCGGCGCAGGTACACCGCCACGTCGAAC
>JBKDZQ010000448.1:0-5786 GCA_047971325.1 Parahaliea sp. | reverse complement strand
ATGTGGCAAGACGCACCTTGGTGCGTAATCCACGATACCGGGAGGCAGACCCCTCCCGCAAATTACCACGGTGCCTGATGCAGAGTGCGTCAGGCCATGATGTCTGTGGGTAGTGCCATTTTGCTGGGAGTGTTTTGGCAGGTTTGTGGGGGGATTGTGCATGCGATGTGGATGGCTTGTGGACAGGCCTTTTTTTCTGGATAAGTGGTGGAAAAGCTGTGACATGGCTGCGATTTTTCTGGGTGTTTGTTGTGTGCGAATTTTTACTCGCCAGCTGATTACTTGACGGTTTTAGTGTTACGTGAATGCTCGCTTACCAGTCCCACATCACTTGCCAATACAAAAACTCGAAAAAATCTCCCCCAGTAGCTGATCACTGCTGAGTGCCCCGGTGATGGTGCCCAGCACCTGGTGGCAGTGGCGCAGGTCCTCGGCCAGTAGTTCGCCGGCGCCGGTGGCGAGCAGTTGCCGGCGGCCCTGTTCGAGGTGGTCGGCGGCCTGTTGCAGGGCCTCCAGGTGGCGGCGGCGGGCGCTGAAGCCGGTGGCGCTGTTGTCGCTGTAACCGGCGCAGTCCTTGAGGTGCTGGCGCAGCAGCTCCATGCCGGCGCCGGTTTTGGCGGAGAGGGTGAGGACGGTGTCACCCCGCTGCCGGCGGATGCCTGGCTCTTGTCCGCTGAGATCGCATTTGTTGTGGAGTACGGTGACCGGCAGGGATGCTCCTAGCCGCTGCTGTTTTTCCGGCCAGAGGGCGTCTGCGCTGCTGTTGGTGTCGCTGGAGCTCCCGTCCACCACCAGCAGGATACGGTCGGCGGTGGCCATTTCCTCCCAGGCCCGGCGAATGCCCTCCTGCTCGATCTCGTCTGCGGAATCGCGCAGGCCGGCGGTGTCGACGATGTGCAGGGGCAGGCCGTCAAGCTGGATCTGTTCGCGTAGTACATCGCGGGTGGTGCCGGGGATGGGGGTGACGATGGCGCTGTCCTGACCCGCCAGGGCGTTGAGCAGGCTGGATTTGCCGGCGTTGGGCCGGCCGGCGATCACCAGTTTCATACCTTCGCGCAGCAGACTGCCCCGGTGGGCCTGGGTGTTGACGCGCTGCAGTTGTTGCGCAATGGTTTCCAGCTGCTGGGCCACCTTGCCGTCGGCGAGGAAGTCGATTTCCTCCTCGGGAAAATCGATCGCCGCTTCCACATAGACCCGCAACCGCAGCACCGCTTCGCCAAGGTTGTCGATCTCCCGGGAGAAATCCCCCTGCAGGGAACGGCTGGCACTGCGGGCGGCTTGTTCGGTGCTGCTATTGATGAGGTCGGCAATGGCCTCGGCCTGGGCCAGGTCCAGTTTGTTATTGAGAAAGGCGCGTTCGGAAAACTCGCCGGCCCGTGCCAGCCGGGCGCCGGCGGCGCGGCAGGCCTTCAGCAGCAGATCGAGAACGACCGGGCCGCCGTGGCCTTGCAGTTCCACCACCGTCTCGCCGGTAAAGGAGTGGGGTGCGGGAAAGTACAGGCCAATGCCGCTGTCCAGCAGTTCGCCGGCGCCATCGCGAAACTGGCAGAAGTGGGCGTGGCGGGCTTGCAGGTTCCTGCCGCAGAGGGCTTGGCCGATGGTGAGCGCCAGCGGGCCGGACAGGCGCACAATGCCAACACCGCCGCGCCCGGGAGCGGTGGCGATGGCGGCGATGGTATCGCCGTCCAGTAAGGTGGGTGCGGTCATGGCCGCAGTATACCCGTATACCCGCGATCAGGCTCCGGCGGTGACCCGATGGCCTGAATCTATGCGGCGGCGCTTTGCTTTTCGATCTGTCGGGTAATCACCCACTGCTGGGCCATTGACAGCAGGTTATTGACCACCCAGTACAACACCAGGCCGGCGGGAAACCAGAGAAAGAAGAAGGTCATCACCACCGGCATCCACTGCATGATTTTAGCCTGCATCGGGTCGGGGGGCGTCGGGTTCAGCTTCTGCATGAACCACATGCTGGCGCCCATCAGCAGTGGCAGCACGAAATAGGGGTCCATCACCGAGAGGTCCCTGATCCACAGGATGAAGGGCGCGTGGCGCAACTCGACGCTCTCCATCAGCACCCAGTACAGGGCGATGAATACCGGCATCTGCACCAGGATGGGCAGGCAGCCGCCCATGGGATTGATCTTCTCCTTGCGGTACAGATCCATCATTGCCTGTGACTGCTTGGCCTTGTCGTCGGCGTAGCGCTCGCGGATGTCCTGCAGCTTGGGCGTCACCCGTCTCATGTTGGCCATCGAGCGGTAGCTGGTGGCGGAGAGCTTGAAGAACACGCCCTTGATCAGGACGGTGAGCAAGATAATGGCGAAACCCCAGTTGCCGACAAAACCGTGAATCTTGGTCAGCAGCCAGAACAGGGGCTGGGCGATCCACCACAGCCAGCCGTAGTCCACACTGAGGTCAAGGAAGGGGGAGATCTTTTCCAGCCGGTACTGATCCTTGGGTCCGGCATAGAAGCGGGCGCTTACTTCACCTTTTTCACCAGGGAGTACCACCAGTGCCGGGCTGGTGAAACCGGCGATGTTGAAGCCGCCGCTGGTCACTCGGGTGCTATAGGTATGGTTCTGGTTGGGGTCGGGAATCCAGGCACTCAGGAAGTAGTGCTGGATCATGGCGATCCAGCCACCGGGCAACGGTTGCCTGAAGGGTTCTTCCTGCATTTCCTTGAAAGTGAATTTGCTGAAGCGTTCGTCGGGCTGGGTCAGGGCTGCGCCGAGGAAGGGCTTGATGCCCATGCCGCCGCTGTCGGCATTGGGCGCGGGGCTGCTGTCGCGCTTGAGTTGGCCGAACAGGTTGGCCTGGAAACGCTGCTCGCTGCCATTCTCCACCAGGTAATCCACGTTGATCAGGAACAGGCCGCGGCGGAAAGTGAAGCGCTTGGTGACCTTGAGCCCTTCGGCATTGGCCCAGTGCAGCTTGACTTCCAGGCTGTCGGTGCCGGGGGGCAGGCGGTATTCGCTCTGGTCAGTGGTAAATTGGGCGCGACTGTTGCTGTCGATGCCGTCGGGGCCGATCAGTCCACTCTGGGCGACGTAGATACGGGCGCTGTTTTGCTCCAGCAGGATAAAGGGCTGGCCCTCCAGGGATTCCAGGTGTTCCACCAGGGCGAGTTCAACAATGTCGCCGCCGCGCAGGTCGATGGCCAGTTGCAGTTCGTCGGTGTAGACCCTGACGATATTGCCAGGAGCAGATGCCACAGTGATATCAGTTTCAGCGGTGGGCGCTGCCGCCGGCACAGTGGGCAGATCCTCGGGCAGTTCGGGGGTATCACCTGCCGCTACCGCCGGTGCAGTGGGCAGGTCGCCGGTGCTGATAGCCGGCACGCTGCTCATTTGCGTGAGGCGCGTGGTTGGTGGTGTGGCTGCCTGGGTCTTGGCGTCCTTGAAGGCCACCCACTCGCTCAGTAGCATAAAGGACAGCACAGCAATGGCGCCGATCAACAGTGTGCGTTGCAAATCCATAGTGTATTCGTGTCAGTGAGTCTGTGTGCGGGGGGGTACCGGATCGATGCCGCCCTTGTGCCAGGGGTGGCAGTGGGACAGCCGCCGCAGCGCCAGGGCGCTGCCCCTCAGGGCCCCGTGTTCGGTAATGGCCTGCTTGGCGTAGGCCGAACAACTGGGATGGAAGCGGCAGTGATTGCCCAGGAAGGGACTGAGACAGATCTGGTAGACGGAGATCAGTAGCGTGATTAAACGGCTCATCAGCGGTCCCGGGCTGCGCTGGTTTCGGATTCGGAAACCCGTCGCGCCAGTTTCCGCCATTGCCCGCGCAATATAGAGGATAGTGCGGCGTTATCCAACTGATCGATACCCCGCCGGGCCAGCAATACCACGTCCAGGTAGGGCGGTTGTACCTCGAGTTGACGGAAGACCTCCCGCGCCAGGCGTTTCACCCGGTTGCGCTGCACGGCGAGCCGGACATTTTTCTTGGCGACAACCAGACCCAGGCGATGCCCGGCTCGATCGTTGTGCCTTGCCAGCAGCAAAACCTGTGGGTGTGAGGCCTTGACTTCGGCGGCGTCGAAAACGCGGCTATAGTCCCTGGCGGTGAGCAGGCGTCGGGCTTTGTCAAAACCCAATACAGGCGCTGCTGTCACGCCATCCACCGGGGGACGGCCCTGCTCAGGCGGCGAGGCGCTTGCGGCCCTTGGCACGCCGACGGCTGAGAACCAGGCGACCGTTCTTGGTGGCCATACGGGCGCGGAAACCGTGGGTACGCTTGCGCTTGAGTACGCTGGGCTGAAACGTTCTTTTCATGACACTAAGTCCAGTAGCTATATATTGAAGAAACAGGGGCCGCAGGATGGAAACTGCCGGGGCCGGAAAAAAGGCTCGGTATTTTAGTGAAACGTAACTGCCAATACAACGGGAGAACGGGTATTTTCACTGTTTCAATGGTGCCTATTTTGTAGGGCAGTGAGGGCAGCCAAACCCAGTCAACACGCGGCTCCCACCGTTTGGTACACAAGTCTCCCAAAAGAAATACACAACTTATCCACAGGTAGATTGTTTGTGGTATAACCTTTTTGCCGCTGAAACCCTAACAGTTATATATTATGTAAGCTATTGATTTTTAATAATAAATATTTTTTTGCTGGGCGACATTTTTTTGTGGATAACCGTGTTTGGGGGGGGTATGATGCCTTCTTTCGGCGCGTCGTTGACCGGAAAATCGGTACTTACTCACACACATTCTAACTACGGTTGGCCATGTCAAATTGGCCAGTGGGGGATATTTTGCCTGGAATAATAACCTGGCAGCGTTGCGTAGACAGATTGCAAAGTGAATTGCCAGCACAGCAGTTCAATACCTGGATTCGGCCGCTGGAGGCCACGCAAGACGGGCGGATGCTGACACTGTTTGCCCCAAATCGCTTTATCAAGGATTTTGTCGCCAATAAGTTTTCCTCCCGCATCCATGAGCTGGTACGGGAAATCGAGGGTGAACGGGCTCCGGATGTCGTGCTGGAAATCGGCATTGGTGCGCAGCCCGTGGTGCGGCCCAGTGTTGCCCCGAGCACGTTACCGCCAAAGCAGCAGCAGGACCACCTGGCACCGGCGGTATCCGGTTCGGTGTTCAATGGTGGAATGGGCACGCGGACTTTCCCTTCCTTTACTGCCAGATCCGCCGCTGGTACCCCAGGGAGGCAAGCCCAGCGGCAAGGGCAGGGTCGCGCGCGGGCGGCGGAACACCAGAACAACCTGGACAAGAGCTATACCTTCGAGGATTTCGTCGAGGGAAAATCCAACCAGCTGGCGTTGGCAGCGGCACGGCAGGTGGCGGAAAATCCCGGCTCAGCCTATAACCCGCTGTTCCTTTACGGCGGTGTCGGATTGGGAAAAACCCACCTGATGCACGCGGTGGGGCATGCACTCAAGCACCAAAAACCCGATGCCAAGGTGGTTTATCTGCACTCCGAGCGCTTTGTTCAGGACATGGTAAAGGCTCTGCAATTGAACGCCATCAGCGAATTCAAGCGATTTTACCGTTCGGTGGACGCGCTGTTGATCGACGATATCCAGTTCTTTGCCAAGAAGGACCGTTCTCAAGAGGACTTTTTTCACACCTTCAATGCCCTGCTGGAGGGTGGTCAGCAGATGATCCTGACTTGTGATCGCTATCCCAAGGAAATCGATGGCCTGGAGGAACGGCTTAAATCCCGCTTTGGCTGGGGGCTGACGGTGGCGGTGGAGCCGCCTGAGCTGGAGACCCGGGTTGCTATTTTGAGGAACAAGGCCAGCAAGTCCGGCACTGAGTTGCCACCGGAG
>JBKDZQ010000447.1:0-2133 GCA_047971325.1 Parahaliea sp. | reverse complement strand
GGGTCTGCTGTAGGCTTCCGGGTGCTGCTACAATGCGGTCGTCTTGCCGATACCGGGGAATCGTGGTGATCAAAGTGTTTGCGCGCGGCAGCGCGTTGTTCCTGCTGCTGGCGGCGCTGGCGTGTCCGGCCCGGGCGGAGCTGGTGGCGGACCTCTACAGTGGCCAGGTGCCGGTGGACAGCCGCGGCCGGCAGGCACTGGAGCGGGCTGTCGGGGAGGCGCTGTCACAGGTGCTGGTGAAAGTCTCCGGCAGCACCGACGTGCTGACCCTGCCTGGTATCGCCGAGGCGCTGGCCGGGGATGTCCTGTCCCGGGCCCAGCAGTTTTCCTACGTGCGCACCGGCGATGGCGGCCCGCCGCTGGCGGCGCGCTTTGACTTTCCACAGCACTGGGTGTCGGAACTGCTCGCCGCCGCCGGGGCACCCCTGTGGACCGCCAATCGCCCGGTGGTGCTGGTGTGGCTGGTGATGGATGGTGCGGGGGGGCGTCAGTTCGTCAACCGGGAGACCGCCCCGGAACTGGTGACGCGCCTGGAAGCGGGTTTCAGCCGGCGCGGCGTGCCGCTGCGCTTCCCGCTGTTCGACCTGGCCGATGCCGCCGCGCTCAGCCCGGACCAGGCCTGGAGCCTCAGCGAAACCAACCTGCGCCAGGCCTCCACCCGTTACCGGGTGGAGGAGATACTGGCGGGGCGCCTGACCCGGCTGTCCAGCGGCAACTGGCTGGGCGACTGGTCCTACCTGTCGGCGAAGGCGCGCAGCAATCGCAGCACGGCCCCGGAATCGGTCGACGCCTTTCTGGACACCGGCATCGCGCTGGTGGCAGAGGACATGGCCGCGCGCTATGCGGTGGCGACGGGTGCAAGCACCGCCAGTGGCGTGGCGATGAGTGTGAGTAATGTGCGCAGCTACGCCGACTACGCCGCGGTGGTGTCCTGGCTGGAAGGGCTGGAGCTGATTGACCGGGCCGATGTGGAAGCCATCCGCGGTGACCGCCTGCAGCTGCGCCTGCAGGCCAGGGCCGACGCCACCCAGCTGGCGTCGATTATTGAACTCAACCGGCAGCTGGTGCCGGCGGGCCCGCAGGTGGGCAGCGCCGGCGAGCTGAACTACCAATGGCAGAACTAGACCCCCAATCCCCCATCCGGCTGCGGCGCTGGCCGTGGTTTGTCGGCTTCCTGCTGGTCATTGGACTGGCCTTTTACCTGCTCAAGCCCGTTTTGCTGCCTTTTGTGCTGGGCGCATTGATCGGCTACATGGGCGACCCGCTGGTGGATGCTCTCGAGCGCCGTGGCCTAAGCCGGACCCTCGGCGTGTCGCTGGTGTTCCTGATCTTCAGCGCGCTGCTGGCGGCGGCCCTGCTGATTGCGATACCCACCCTGGCGCAACAGGTGGATGCACTGGTGCGCAAGATCCCCGAGATCTACCGCTGGCTGACCGACACCCTGCTGCCCTGGGTTCAGGCCCGGCTGGGCGTACCCGTGTCCGGCTTGCCGGAGATCGACTGGACCACCAGCCTGGCGAAAAACTGGCAGTCCCTGAGCAAGGCCATGGGCACCACGGTGATGAGCATTACCGGCTCCGGCGCCAGCATGCTGGCCTGGCTGGTCAATCTGGCGCTGGTGCCGGTGGTGGCTTTTTACCTGATGCGCGACTGGGACATCCTGGTGGCCAAGGTTCTGCGCATGCTGCCCCGCGCCTGGCAGGGCAAGACCATCGAGATGGCCAACGAAGCCGATGAAATGCTCGGCGCCTTCATTCGCGGCCAGTTGCTGGTCATGCTGGCGCTGGGGACTATCTACAGCGTCGGTCTCAGCGCGATCGGGCTGCAACTGGCCCTGGTGCTGGGCATGATCGCGGGTCTGGCCAGTATCGTGCCCTACCTTGGCTTTATCGTGGGAATCGCCGGTTCCCTGCTGGCGGCGTGGTTCCAGTTCCACGACTGGGGCTCGTTGCTGCTGGTGGTGCTGGTGTTCGGTATCGGCCAGATGCTGGAGTCGATGCTGCTGACCCCGATCCTGGTGGGCGACAGGATCGGCCTGCATCCGGTGGCGGTGATCTTCGCTCTGATGGCCGGGGGCCAGATCGCCGGTTTTGTCGGCGTGCTGGTGGCGCTGCCGGTGTCGGCGGTGATCAT
>JBKDZQ010000446.1:0-4465 GCA_047971325.1 Parahaliea sp. | reverse complement strand
CTACGATACCTACCCTATGCTGCGCATCCGCGATATTCCCACCCGGATTCACGTCCACCTGGACGCCACCTCCGGCCATGAGCGCATCAACGAGATCGGCGAGCCGCCGGTGGGGCCGGTCGGTCCGGCCATCGCCAACGCCATCTTCCGGGCCACCGGCCAGCGCATCCGCCGCCTGCCGCTGCGCAAAGCGGACCTGCGTTGGTCCTGAGGTGAGGGGGACGCGCGCGCAATTGCGACTCGGCGCGGCGCTCGCCACTGGCCTGGTGCTGCTGAGCCTGCCGATAGTGGTATGGCCGCAGGAGAAGACCCTGGTGGATTACCGGCGCGAGGGGGACGCCATTGTGGTGCCACTCAGCGCGGGGGCAAGCGACCCCCGGCGCGGCATGACGGTCGCCGCCGGCAGGGAACTTGGTAACTGTGGCATCTGCCACTATCTGTCGCTGCCCGGGATTTCGCCGGCGGCCTTCGGCACTCTGGGGCCCTCGCTTGCCGGCGTTGGTGCGCGGCTCAGCGCGGGCCAGTTGCGGCTGCGTATCGTCGACGCCAGCCTCCTCAACCCGGACACCCGCATGCCTGCCTATTACCGGGTCGATGGCTTCACCCGGGTCGCGCCGGCCTTTCGCGACCGTCCCATCCTGAATGCCCGTCAGGTGGAGGATCTGGTGGCCTACCTCGCCAGCCTGCAAGCAACCGCGCCATGAGGCGGGTGGCAGGAGTTTTTTTCGCCTGCCTGGTTGCCGGGACAGTCACGCTGGCGGACGGGAGCGACAGCGCTGCCCTTTCGGGCTATCACTTCCTGGGGCCGGAACTCAGGGCAATGCAGGACGACGCCTTCGCCAACCCTGGCACCCTGTGGTTGCAGCGGGGGGCGGCACTGTGGCGCGAGGAGGCCGGCGCCGGCGGCGCTTCCTGCCACGCCTGCCACGGCGATGCCGGCGCCAGCATGGCCGGCGTGGCGGCGCGCTATCCCGCTTTCGATGGCCAGCTCGGGCGAGTCATCAACCTGGAGCAGCGCATCCGCCACTGTCGCCGCCAGCACCAGCGGGCGCCCGCCTTTGAGTGGGAATCAGCGGAACTGCTGGCGCTAAGCCTGTTGGTCACCCGCCAGTCGCGGGGCCTGCCGCTGGCGCCGCTGGTCGAGGGGCCGGCCCGCGCCAGCTTCGAGCGCGGTCGCGCGTTGTTTGCGCGGCGCCTTGGCCAGCTCAACCTGTCCTGCCAGCACTGCCACCAGCAATCGGTGGGCTTGCGCCTGCGCGGCGAAGTGGTGAGCCAGGGACAGATCAACGGCTTTCCCATCTACCGCCTGCTGTGGGACAGCCTCGCCTCCAGCCACCGCATGTTCGCCTGGTGCAACGAGGCCGTGCGCGCCCAGCCCTACGCGGCGGGCGCGCAGGAGTATGTGGACCTCGAGCTGTACCTGAAATGGCGTGGACGCGGCCTGGCGGTGGAGGCGCCGGCGCTGCGCCGCTGAGGTGGACGCGCTGCCCGAGCGCCTCCCGCGCCGGGGAGTGGCGGTGCGAAGGTGCGCAGTTCTGCCGGGGAGGCCCCGTCAGGCTCTCCCGCACGCCAGGCGTAGCCAGTTCTTCCGGCCGGTCAGGTCAAACCGTTGCCATTTTCCCTCTGCTCCAGGAACCGGAACAGCACCTCCTGCAGCAGACTGGTTTTCAGATGCCGGGCGCGGTCCAGGGCGGATCTCGCCGCCGCCCACTCCTTGCGGGAGATGGCCGCCACGGCGCTCTGTTCCAGCAGCGTCGCCTGCCGCTCGATGCGCAGGGGCATCGTCAAATCGCAGGCGCAACGCCCGCAGACGGTTCCCCCCTTGAGCCGCGCGCGACAGGCCGGACAGCGTTCCACTCAGCTCTCCAGGTAGAAGATGAGATCGGCGAGTTCGTCCGTGGCCGCTTGCAGCGCCTCGGTGTTGCTCGTCGTAATGGCATCCGAGACAGCTTCGATACTGTCGACCAGATCCTCGCGATCCTCGTCGCCCGCTTTTTCCATCAGGCGTTCCGCTTTCTCGATCAACGCGCGGGCGCGCGTGTGCTCCCGGCTCCGGGCACTCTCTCGGCCACTCGCGGGTTCGCCCTCATACAACTCGCCGATCCGGGCGCGGGCCTGTTCCATCTCGCTCTCCTCGAAGCGCGCGATGGCGTTGTCGATGCTGATACTTTTGGCGAGCCCGGTTGTTTTCTCCTTCGCGGTGACCTGCAGTATGCCGTCGAGATCCAGCGAGAAGGTCATCACAATGGGGTTCCCCGCGGGGACCTTGCTCAGGCCCTTGATCGTGAAGCGCCCGATCTCGGTATTGTTGAGCGCGTCGGCATCCTCTCCCTGGTAGACCATGACCTCCACCTGCTCCTGCTCATCCATAAACGTGCAGAACAGCTCGCTCTTGGCCGTGGGTATGACCGTGTTTCTTCGAATCAACGGTACATACCTGTAGGGATACATTTCACCATTCACCTCCGACAGCACGCTGGTGCCGAAGGTGTAGGGGGTGATATCGACCAGTACACTGGCCGCCGGGCCGCCGGCGATGACCGCGGCCTGAATGGCGGCGCCGGCCGCCACGCAGAGCTCCGGGTCGACCTCGCTGCGCGGCTGTAATCCGAGCTCTCGCTCCAGGTGCCTGGCGATGAGCGGCGTGCGGGTGGCGCCGCCCACCAGCAGAATCTCGTCGATGCCGGAGGCCGGGATACCGGCACCGTCCAGCGCAATCTGCAGCGCTTCCAGGGTTTCGTCGATGAAGGGCTGTATCATGGCCTCGTAATCATCCCGCGTCAGTTCCAGGGAGAGGTGGACCGGTGCCCCGGCGCGCTCCAGCAGGTACTCTTCCTCCAGCAGGGTGAACGGGTTGTCCGAGAGGCGGATTTTGGCCGCCTCGGCCGCCCGCAGAATACGCGACATGGCCACGGTTGATTCCGTAGGATCCACACCCTGTCCACGCAGGTGATCGAGCACGTGGTCGACGATCTTCTGGTCGAAATCGTCGCCACCGAGGTAGTTGTTGCCGTGACTGGCCAGCACCTCGACCACGTCGTTTTCCAGCCGAACCACCGAGACGTCGAAGGTGCCGCCGCCCAGGTCGTAGACCAGAATCTGTTTCGGGCCGCTGGCGGTGCTTTCGTAGGCCAGTGCCGCCGCCGTGGGCTCATTGATGATGCGGGCCACGTCCAGGCCCGCGATCGCACCGGCTTCCCGGGTAGCCTGCCGTTGCGAATCTGAAAAATAGGCCGGTACGGTGATGACGGCCCTGTGCACGGCCTCGCCCAGATGGGCCTCGGCCACCTCCTTCAGGCGCTTGAGAATCAGCGCGGATATCTCCTGGGCGCTGTAGTCCCGCTCGCCCAGTGTTACCTTCAGATCGCTGCCCATGCGGCGTTTTATCGAGCGGATCGTGCGCTCGGGAAAGGCCCGGTACTGGTTCCAGGCCGCTGCCCCCACCAGCAGGGCGCCGTCGCCGTCCAGGCCCACCATGGAGGGTAGTAGTTTTGAGCCGGGAGTGATCTCCAGCACCTCCACCTTCCCCCCACGAGCGACGGCGACTTCGGAATTGGTCGTACCCAGATCGATGCCTATGATGGTTTCGCTCATCAATGTACTGCCTTCTTGCTGACGATGACTTCGGCCGGGCGCAGGATATGGTCCCCACGACGGAAACCCCTGCGAACTTCAGTCACTACAGTACCCTCGGGTGTGTCATCACACGCTTCCGTACCACACACCCGCATGCTATGCGGATCGATCGGGTCGCCCAGGGTATTCAGCGCGCTGACCTGGTACCGCCCCAGCAGGGAGTCCAACCGCCGCAGCATGATGTCCATACCCTCGCCGATCCCGGTGACCAGTGCCCGGTGTTTCCCGGACCAGCGCGCGAGCCAGCCCGCGCGCCGCTCCCGCAAGCCGGACCGGGCGGCCTCCATGCGATCCCGTAATTCCAGTATCTCCAGCAACAGGGGCTGCTCCATATGCTGCCGCAGCGCGCTGTCGTCCTTGCGACGCCTGGCCAGTTCCTCTTTGAGTTGCCGGTTGTTGGCATGCAGGCCGTCGATGACTTCCCGGGACTGGTCCAGGGCCTGCTTGATCTGCCGGGATTCCAGCCGGATTTCATTCTTCAGCTCCGCGAGCTCAGTGAACAGTGTGAACAGATCAGTGGTGCCTGTTTCGGTCTCTACGGCGCCGATCCCGGCCGCTTCCTCCTCCAGGTGCTGGTGGAACTGCGCCAGTAATTCTGCCTTCCGGTCCGGGGCTATCATGGTCTGGTGGGTGCCTCCTGTTTGCGCAGCACCTCGCGCAATAGCTCTATCCCGGGGCGCCGTGAAGCACCGCGGGTCGGCGACAGCCGTTCCAGCAGGTCGGCGGCTGACGGCGTCTGGGTGGTGAACAGCGCGTATTCAAGACGCGCCTGGCGGGTTCGGATCAACTCGTAGGCGCTGCGGACGGACTGGAATCCCTCGGGATCCCG
>JBKDZQ010000445.1:0-2345 GCA_047971325.1 Parahaliea sp. | reverse complement strand
GCCCGATGGTGGTGGACTAGCCAGAATCGGCCCTGGTTGTCAGCACCGGTGACGAGCCGGTGACCTTACTGCGCGGTTTGCAGGTGGTGCGTTTCCAGGGTGACCTGCTGCGCGCCGTCGTCGAGGTAGATCATGCCGCCGGCGATGCTGAGCGCCAGGGCGCAGTTGCGCGTCACCAGCCCCGCCGCGTCCTGCACCTCGCGCCAGGGCAACTGGCTGACCCGCAGGCGGGGCAGGAGACCGATGGCTTCGCCGTTTTGGTTCCACCAGGTATCGGCACTTTTGCCGTAGGCCAGTACGCTGACCCGTGCCGCCACCCCGCTGGCCTTGCGCAGCCGCGCCGGTTCCGGCTGGCCAAGTTCCACCCAGTGCTCGATTTCACCGCTGGCGCTGTGCTGCCACAGATCGGGTTCCTGGGCTGTGGACAGGCCGCGGGTAAAGACCAGTCCCGGCGCTGCGTAGAGACCAAAGGCCAGTACTCTCGCGGTCAGCCGTTCGGTGGTTTCCGAGGGGTGTCGCGCCAGGGTCAGGCTGTGTTGCTGATACACGTCGCGATCGCTGTCGGCCAGGTCGAGCTGGATTTTGTAGATGGTGGGCTTGAGCGCCATAGTGCTGTCCGTGGGTTGGTTCGTGGGTCTGCTATCCGCGGGTAGTCGCTGCGCCCTGCGGCGGTGCCACCAATTGTTCGGCGGCGTGGGCGGCAAAGCCTGAACCCGCCTGGGCATAGAGGTTGAAAGCGGAAATGCCGTGGCTTTCCAGTTCCACCGCTTCCTCGGCAAAGCGTACCACCGCGGCGATGGGGCCCTGGTAACCGAGGTCCCGCAGCAGGTGGCACACCAGCAGGTTTTCCTGATGGTTGGTGAGGGCCAGCATTACTAGTTCCAGCTGCTGCAGATTCACCCGTTGCCAGAAGTCCGGGTCGGAGGCGTCCGCCGCCACTACCCGGCGCCCGGCCTCCCGGTGGGCGGCGAGCTTGACGTCGTTTTCGTCGACACCGATCACGTTGTTGCCGTACTGCTCGCGGATGCCGTCGTAGGCGCCGGCACCGATGTTGCCCATGCCGAGCACAATGACGCGGGCGTCGGGGTAGGCGACCCGTACCGGGTTGGTTTCAAAGCACTGCAGGCGCTGTTGCCAGCGGCTGTAGAGCTGATGGGAGTAGCGATTCAGCGGGGAAGACACCAGAAAACTCACCGCGATGGCCAGCGACAGGGCGCCGGACCACTGGGTCGACACCCAGCCGGCGTTGGCCGCCATGGCGACCACGATCAGGCCGAACTCACTGTAGTTGGCCAGTGACAGCGAGGACAACAGGGCGGTACGCGAGGGGGTGTGCAGGCGCGTCAGCAGCAGGAAGTAGAGGGGAGGCTTGAGCAGTGCCAGCAGCCCCACCACCACCGCCAGTACGATCAGCTCGCCCGGCGGCCAGCCCTGGAGGCCAATGGACAGGAAAAAACACACCAGGAACAGGTCCTTGAATTGCAGCAGGGTGCGTGCCAGCTCCTTGGACTTCTGGTGCCCGGCCAGCACCGTGCCGATGATCAGGGCGCCGAGGTCGCCCTTGATGCCGGTGAGTTCGAACAGTTGCGCGCCGCCCAGGGCCAGGGTGAGGCCGAACAGGGCGAACAGCTCGCCGTGACCGCACAGGGTCATCAGTCGCAGGATGGTGCTGCGCAGGGGGATCAGTAGCAACAGCAACAGCGCCTCCGGCCCTGGCACCTTGCCGGCGGAAATGCCGAGGAAAACCACCGCCGCCAGATCCTGGATGATGAGAATGCCCACCGCCAGCGAGCCGTGCCGGGAGACCATTTCACCGCGCTCCTGCATTACCTGGATCACAAAGACCGTACTGGAGAAGGTGAGGGCGAAAGCGACCACCAGGCTGGCGTTGAAGTCGAGCGCCAGCGAGGGAACGAGCTGGCCGGTGAGGTAGAGCAGGCCGAGGAACAGCACCTGCATGATCGCCATATGGGCCAGGGTGGTACCCCACACGCGGGGCTGCAGCAGGCTTTGAACCTGCTGCAGCTTGAGGCCGATGGTAAACAGCAGCAGGGTGACGCCCACCTCCGACAGCACATGGAGGATGTCGCCACCGCCGAGGTGTCGCTCATGCCGCCGGAAGCCCGCCGCCAGGTAGCCGATCAGCGCCGGCAGGCCGAGGGCCCGGCTGGCCATGCCGCAGGCGAGGGCGGCAAGAATAATCAGGGGATCAAGCATGGTAGTGGCTGGCGTCTCCCTGTGAATTACAGGCTCGGTTGATGGCGCTGGCCCCACAACACGCAGGCGCAGATGAGGATCAGGGCGACATCCGCCGCGGCCAGCAGCCTGTCGGCAGGGGCGCCGCC
>JBKDZQ010000444.1:0-4383 GCA_047971325.1 Parahaliea sp. | reverse complement strand
GCTTTCCGCCAGGAGAAGCAGCGCGACAGCAAACTGCAGCGCCAGCAGGCGGCCAAACTCGACAACATGTTCGAGAGCATGACCGCAGGCGAGAAAAAGACCCTCAATGTGGTGGTAAAGGCCGACGTGCGCGGCTCCCTGGAGGCGATCCAGTCCTCCCTGCTGGACCTTGGCAACGAGGAAGTACAGGTCAATATCGTGGCCGGCGGTGTCGGTGGTATCGCCGAAACCGATGTCACCCTGGCCATCACTTCCGGCGCGGTGATCTTCGGCTTCAACGTGCGCGCCGATGCCGCGGCCCGTCGACTGATCGAAAGCGAGGGTGTGGACCTGCGTTACTTCAACGTGATCTATGATCTGATCGACGATGTCAAGCAAGCCCTGTCCGGCATGCTGGCACCGGAGGTTCGCGAGGATATCGTCGGCATTGCCGAGGTGCGGGATGTGTTCCGCTCACCGAAGTACGGTTCGGTCGCTGGTTGCATGGTGATCGAGGGCACGGTCTATCGGGCCAAGCCCATCCGCGTGTTGCGTGACAACGTGGTGATCTACCAGGGTGAACTGGAATCCCTGCGCCGCTTCAAGGACGATGCCTCCGAGGTACGCAACGGCGTGGAGTGTGGTATTGGTGTGAAAAACTACAACGACGTGAAGGTCGGCGACCTGATCGAAGTCTACGAGGTGAAGGAGATCGCCCGCTCCCTGTAGGGGCGGACTCTCCGGCGCTCATGGCCAAGGAATACAGCCGCACCCAGCGTGTCGCCGATTACCTGCAGCGGGAACTGGCGGTGCTGATCCAGCGCGAACTGCGCGACCCGCGCCTGGGTATGGTCAGTCTCACCGGCGTGGAGGTGAGTCGCGATCTTGGTCATGCCCGGGTGTATTTTACCCTGATGGGCGCGGATTCCAGCGACGAGGCCAAGACCGCCGTCGGCATCCTGAACAAGGCCGCCGGCTTTCTGCGCTCACAGTTGTCCCGTGACAGCAGCATGCGCAGTGTGCCCCAGCTGCGCTTCCAGTTTGACACCAGTGTTGGCTACGGTCGCAACCTGGAAGAGCTGATCCGCCGGGCGGCCCAGGCTGACCGGGACCTGGGTTTGCGCGATGACGACAGCGGAGAGGGTTCCTGAGTGGGCCGGCGTCGGCGCGGGCGTCCGGTGGATGGCATCCTGGTGCTCGACAAGCCGGATGGCATGAGTTCCAATCGGGCCCTGCAGCAGGCCAAGGGGCTGTATTTTGCCGCCAAGGCCGGCCATACCGGCAGCCTGGATCCGCTGGCCACCGGAGTGCTGCCCCTGTGTTTTGGCGAGGCCACCAAGTTCTCCCAGTTCCTGCTGGATGCGGACAAGGCCTACCAGAGCACTTTTGTACTGGGCGTGGCCACCACCACCGGTGACGCCGAGGGCGAAGTGGCGAGCGAGGCGGATGCCTCCGGCGTCGATGCGGCAGGGCTGGCCGGCGCCCTGGAGGCTTTTCGCGGCGACATCGAACAGGTACCGTCGATGTACTCGGCCATCAAGCACAAGGGGCAGCCCCTGTACAAACTGGCCCGTGAAGGGCGTGAAGTGGAGCGCCAGCCGCGCCGGGTGACAGTGCATGCGCTGGAACTGCTGGCCTTTCGCCCTGGCGCCCGGGCCGAGCTGGATGTCCTGCTGGAGTGCAGCAAGGGTACCTATGTGCGCTCCATCGCCGAGGACCTCGGCGCCGCCCTCGGCTGCGGTGGTCATGTCAGAGCGCTGCGGCGGACCCGGGCCGGCCCCTTCAGTCTGGCCGATGCGGTGACGCTGCCGGCCCTGGAGGCACTCAAGCACAGCGACCAGCTGGCGGAAATGGATCAGCTGCTGCTGCCCGCCGATGCCGCAGTCGGGAACTTCCCACTGGTGCGACTGACCACCTCCGGGGGCTTTTACCTGCGCCAGGGCCAGCCGGTCCAGGTGCCAAACGCGCCCTGTGATGGTATGGTGCGCGTCGCCTTGGAAACCGGAGAGTTCCTGGGTGTTGGAGAAATATTGGACGACGGGCGTGTGGCGCCACGTCGGCTGATAGCGGGTCGCTGAGCAGTTCCAGCGACAGCAAGGGAACCTGCCTGTAAATCTGCACGGGCAGGCTCTTTTTATTAACGTGTGAGGCCAGGCATGGCTCACCACAGGCAGATTCAACGAAGGAATACAGCCATGGCTTTAAACACAGACAAGAAAGCAGAAATCGTCAAAGAGTACCAGATAGCGGAAGGCGACACCGGTTCCCCGGAAGTCCAGGTTGCACTGTTGACTGCCAATATCGAGCAGTTGCGGGACCACTTCGCCGAGCACAAGCAGGATCACCACTCACGTCGCGGGCTGATCCGCATGGTGAACCAGCGCCGCAAGCTGTTGGACTACCTGAAGCGGAAAGATGTAGACCGCTACGCCAACCTGATCAAACGACTGGGCCTGCGTCGGTAAGCTGTGCCACATACCGGGGCCTGGGGCCCCGGTTGTCATATACAGAATTGGAGAATAACCGTGAATCCAGTAACTAAAACTTTCCAGTATGGGGGTCAGACCGTCACCCTGGAAACGGGACGTATCGCCCGTCAGGCGACCGGCGCGGTCCTGGTGACCGTTGAAAACACCTCGGTCCTGGTGACCGTGGTGGCGGAAAAGTCGGCCCGTGAAGGCCAGGACTTCTTCCCGCTGTCGGTACACTACCAGGAAAAAACCTACTCCGTAGGCAAGATTCCGGGTGGCTTTTTCAAGCGCGAAGGCCGCCCCAGCGAGAAGGAAACCCTCACTTCGCGCCTGATCGACCGCCCCATCCGTCCGCTGTTCGCCGACGGCTTCATGAACGAAGTACAGGTGGTGTGCACGGTGATGTCCGCCGACAAGCACATCGACCCCGACATCCCCGCCATGATCGGCACTTCCGCTGCACTGGCCATTTCCGGTGTGCCCTTTAACGGCCCCATCGGCGCCGCCCGGGTCGGTTTCAACGAGGCTCAGGGTTACCTCCTCAACCCCACCTACGAGCAGCTCAAGCAGAGCAAGCTGGATATGGTGGTGGCCGGGACTGGCGAAGCGGTGCTGATGGTGGAGTCCGAGGCACAGCAGCTGTCGGAAGACCAGATGCTGGGGGCGGTGCTCTACGCCCACCAGGAAATGCAGGCCGTGATCCAGGCGGTTAGCGAGCTGGCCGCGGAAGCGGGCAAGCCGCGCTGGGACTGGCAGGCGCCGGCGGTGAACGCTGAGTTGCTGGCCGCCGTTGAAGGCCAGGTGAAAGCCGAGCTCGGGGAAGCCTACCGCATCACCGAGAAAGCCGCGCGCTACAGCCGAGTGGGCGAAATCCGCGAAGCCTGCGTGGCCACGCTGGTGGTCGAGGGTGGCCCCTCCACCGACGAAGTGAAGGACATCTTCAAGAAGGTCGAGAAATCCCTGGTGCGCAGGCGCATCCTGGCGGGCGAGGCCCGTATCGACGGTCGCGACAACCGCACCGTGCGTCCGATCGCCTGCGAGGTGGATCTGCTGCCCAAGGTACATGGCTCCGCCCTGTTCACCCGCGGCGAAACCCAGGCCATCGGCGCTGTCACCCTGGGTTCCACCCGCGACGCCCAGATCATCGACGCCCTGGAAGGCGAGCGCCGCGATCCCTTCATGCTGCACTACAACTTCCCCCCCTACTCGGTGGGCGAGGCCGGCCGCATCGGCTTCACCGGCCGTCGCGAAATTGGCCACGGCCGCCTGGCCCGTCGTGGCCTGGCTGCGGTACTGCCGGGTGAGGAGGAGTTTCCCTACACCGTGCGCGTGGTATCCGAGATCACCGAATCCAACGGCTCCAGCTCCATGGCGTCCGTGTGTGTGGGCTCCCTGGCGCTGATGGCCGCCGGCGTACCGCTGAAGGCCCCGGTGGCCGGTATCGCCATGGGGTTGGTGAAGGAAGGCAACCAGTTCGCCGTGCTCACCGACATCCTTGGCGACGAGGACCACCTCGGCGATATGGACTTCAAGGTGGCCGGTACCGCCGAGGGCGTGACCGCCCTGCAGATGGATATCAAGATCGAGGGCATCAACGAGCAGATCATGGAGATCGCCCTGCAACAGGCCCTGCAGGCCCGCCTGCACATCCTGGGCCAGATGAACACCGTGCTGCCCGCCGCCCGTGAAGTGACCTCCGAGAACGCCCCCAGCATGGTCACCCTGAAGTTCGATTCCGACAAGATACGCGACATCATCGGCAAGGGCGGCGCCACTATCCGCTCCATTACCGAGGAGTCCGGAGCCTCCGTCGACAGCGACGACGACGGCACCGTGCGTGTCTTCGGTCAGGACCAGGCCGCCCGCGACAAGGCTGTGGAGCTGATCCAGGCCATCACCGCCGAGGCGGAAGTGGGCGAGATCTACACCGGCA
>JBKDZQ010000443.1:0-2526 GCA_047971325.1 Parahaliea sp. | reverse complement strand
CAAGGCGCTCTTTCAGCACTTTCTGCTTTTCGGTAACCAGCAGCTCGTTTTCCTCGAAAGTCGCCTCCAGCTCACTGGAGCGATTTTCTTCAGCAGCGCGCTCATTCTCGGCCTGCTTGAGCATGTTGGCCTGTTCGGCCTTCGCCTGGGCAAAACGTTGCTCACGATCGCGATTTTCCCTGGCCTCCGTCACCTGGCCCTTCTTGACGAAATCGAGCAGCTGATCGAGGGTCTGGGCTTCCTGCGCCAGCGCGGAGCCGGCAGATAGAGTCAGGGCACCGGTCAGAACAACGGCGGCAGCCTTTACAAACTTGACTTTCATTACTGAGCCTCCGGCGTTTCAACAGGCATGTTCAGGATATCAATGGACGCTTCCTTGCGTGCGACACGCAGGCCTTTCATGATGGCGTTGCGGTACTCGCCGCGATCCAGGGACACCCAGGAGCGGGACGCCTGGTCCCAGGCACCTGAATTCTCGGTATCGGTGGTCTGGTAAAGCAGGGCGATGCGGCCAACGCGGAAGAAGTTCACGTCGCGCTCCACGCCATCGATTTCGATGGTACCTTTGTAGGCATCGAGCTTGCGGCCGTACTCGGCTTCGATCTTGTAGGCCTCCAGAACCTGACGAAACTTCTCGGCCACGCTGACATCCGAGCGATCGAGGTTGGCGCGAAGAAAGGCGACGCGCTGGCGGCGCTCACCGATATGGAAGGGCACATCCAGCTCGACGAACTTCTCGAGACCATCAATCATGCGGATGACCAGAGGGGTCATCTGGCGCTGGATGACGGTGACCTGCGCAACGGACTCGTCGATGTCCGCAATACGTGTGATCTGGTTGTCGATCTGCCTCTGCAGGCGTGCGTTGTAGACCTTGAGACCATCGATCTGCTTGTTGACCGTCTTGTAGTCGTTGAGCAGGTCGCGGGTTTCATCGGCGAGGCGGTCGATCTTCTGCTGCGACTTGCGTGCAGCGTCATTCTTGGCCTCGCCCACCTGGAGAATAGAGTCCAGCGTATTGGCTTGCACGGCGGCTACAGTACCAAGAACGGCGCCTGTAGATACCACTGCAGCGATCAATACTTTCTTGAATCGATGCTTAGTCATGGGAGTTGCGCTTCCTTCCAACAAAGTGAATCAGCTGAGTGAGATGTTGTGACTCGGTATTTTTACTTTAGTCATTAAAAAAGTGAGAGTCGGTTAACCGAGGATCAGAATTTAAACCGAACGACCATGCTTTTTCAACGAATCGACAAAAGAGCTTTTGGATGCCGACTGGTTTGGGTAGTAACGTTACACAAATATCGACACTTACAAGCCAAAGTAACATGTTAGATGTCTCAATTGACACCCGCCCGCCGATAAGTCACGAAACTGAAATCGAATGAATCATTTTTGTGCGCCGAGCAGAACTCCCGATGCTGTTCCTGCCACGCGCTCCAGTCAATCGGTGGCAAATAAGCATCCCCGTCCACCTCCGCGTGCACTTCAGTAACATACAGTGTATCCGCCAGCGGGATGGCCTGCGCGTAGACGGCGGCGCCACCGATCACCATGACCTCCGCAACCCCCTCCGCGGCGGCGTGGGCCCGCGCCAGATCAAGAGCGACCGCCAGCGATACGACCACTTCGGCACCCTCTGCCGTGAAGGCGGGGCTGCGGCTGATGACGATGTTGCGCCGCCCCGGCAGTGGCCTGCCGATGGATTCCCAGGTGCGCCGCCCCATTACCACCGGCTTGCCCAGCGTGCGACGCTTGAAGTAGGCCAGATCCTCCGGCAGGTGCCAGGGCAGCGCGTTGTCGCGGCCGAGCACCCCGTTCTGCGCCACGGCTACGATCACCCCGAGGGAAACTGCCGGCATGGTCGTTATATCGCCACCGGCGCCGCGATGTGGGCGTGAGGATGGTAATCGTGAATGCGGAAGTCCTCGAAGCGGTAGTCGTAGATATTGTCCGGCCGGCGCAGCAGCTCCAGCCGCGGCAGGCTGCGCGGTGCGCGCGCCAGCTGCTCGCGCACCTGCGCCAGGTGGTTGCTGTAGATGTGGGAATCGCCGGTGGTGATGATGATCTCCCCCGGCTGCAGGTCGCACTGCTGGGCCAGCATGTGGGTGAGCAGGGCCAGGCTGGCGGTGTTGTAGGGGAGCCCGAGAAAGGAATCCGAAGAGCGAATGTACAGTTGCGCCGACAGCCGGCCACCGGCCACGTAGAACTGGTACAGCAGGTGACAGGGCGGCAGCGCCATGCGCCCGGCGCGCACGTTGTCCTGGGGGCTCATCGACTCGTCCGGCAGGTATTCCACGTTCCAGCCGTGAAACAGGATGCGGCGGCTGTCGGGCTTGCTGCGCAGGCAGTCCACCACATAGTCGATCTGGTTGAGACTGCCGCCATCGCGGGTCGGCCAGGCCGTCCACTGGGCACCGTAGATAGGGCCGAGGTCGCCGGTATCGGTGGCCCACTCATCCCAGATGCTGACGCCGTTGTCGCGCAGCCAGCGGGTATTGGTATCGCCGCGCATGAACCAGATCA
>JBKDZQ010000442.1:0-2704 GCA_047971325.1 Parahaliea sp. | reverse complement strand
TACCGGCCGCTCCACGGCGAATCCATCAACCCGCTAGCACGGGAGCCGATAGCGACCCCGCTGGATGTCGGGGTGCGGGCGATCAACGCCCTGACCACCGTCGGCAAGGGCCAGCGCATGGGCCTGTTCGCCGGCAGCGGGGTGGGCAAGAGTACCCTGCTGGGCATGATGACGCGCAACTGCGAGGCCGATGTGATCGTGGTTGGCCTGATCGGCGAGCGCGGTCGCGAGGTGCGGGAATTCATCGAGGATGTGCTGGGGCCGGAGGGCGCCAGCAGCGCCATTGTGGTGGCCACGCCGGCGGACGATCCGCCCCTGAGGCGCCTGCACGGCGCCTGGCGCGCCACTGCCATTGCCGAGCACTTCCGCCAGCAGGGCCGCAACGTGCTGCTGCTGATGGACTCCCTCACCCGCTTTGCCCAGGCCCAGCGGGAGATCGGTCTCGCCGCCGGTGAGCCGCCGGTGTCCCGGGGCTATCCACCCTCGGTGTTTTCGCTGCTGCCAGCGCTGGTGGAGCGGGCCGGCAACGTGGGGTCCGGCTCCATCACCGCCTTCTACACCGTGCTGGTGGAAGGGGACGACATGGACGACCCGATTGCCGATTCGGCGCGGGCCATCCTCGACGGCCACCTGGTGCTGTCGCGGGCCATCGCCGACAGCGGCCAGTATCCGGCCATCGATATCAGCGCCTCCGTCAGCCGCTCGATGGGGTCCATCGTGGAGCCGGCCCAGCTCGATCTGGCGCGCCGGATCAAGGAACTCTACGCGGTGTACGAGCGCAACCGCGACCTGATCGCCATGGGCGCCTACGAAAAAGGCAGCGACCCGCTGGTGGAGCGGGCGCTGCTGGCGCGCGCGCCGATACAGGCGCTGCTGCGCCAGGGCCGCACCGAACAGGTGGACATGATGCAAAGCCTGCAGGGCCTGTTGCGCGTCGCCCGCCAGGTGGGCGCGGAGAGTGACACTTGAGTGGCAAGCGCTGGCAGCCCCTGAACCGGCTGGTCGCCCTCGCCGATACCGAGCGCGACAAGTCCGCCGGCCGCCTGAGCACTGAAAGCGGCAACCACCAGGCGGCCCGGTCCCGCCTCGACCAGTTGCTGGCCTTTCGCGGCGAGTACGAGGCGAAACTGGCTGCCATGACCGCCAGGGGCCTGTCTGCAGGCCAGTTGCGGGACTACCGGCAATTCCTGGAATCACTGGCGGAAGCCATCGACCAGCAGACCGCCGTGGTGGCCCGCGCCGGCGAACAGCTCGCCGAACGCCGCCAGGACTTCGCCGAGCGCTCCCGGGACTGCAACCAGTTGCAGAATCTGATCGACCGCTACCAGCGGGAGGAGGCGCGCCGCCAGGAGAAGCGCCTGCAGCGCCAGATCGACGACCAGTTCGCCACCCGGGCCGGCGACCAGACCGACTCGTAAAGTTGGCACGACAGTTGCTGTTTTAAAAGCATGGATACCTTGATTCTGTCGGCAACCGCGGTTGCACCGAGTTCCCAGACTGCCCGTCCCGCCGCCGGTAGATTCACTGCCGCCGAGGGCGAAAAGGCGGCCGAGGGCCCGTTTTCCCAGCTTTTGGGCAAGGCCCGGCAGCGCTATGATGCGCCCCCCGGGCGAGAGCCGGGGCCGGCACAGGGCGTGAGCGCCGGGGCGGCGAGCCGCTCCGGGGACGCCGCCGGGCCCGCGGCGCCCGGACAGGGCTTGCCGGGGGCCGGCAACAGCTTGCCGCCCGCGGACAGTGGTACCGGGGAGACGCCGGCTGACGACGGTGAGGGCGCTGATCTCGTGGTTGTCCTGGATGCTTTGATGGATAGCGATGGCAGCACCGACGCCGCCCTGCCGCAGGGGGGTGACATGGCTGTGCCGCTGCCGCCGGTTGAGGCCGCCACCGCTGGGTTGCCCACAGCTTCACCAGTGATGCCGGTGACCACGGAAGCCGCGACCGGGACGAACGGCGAGGAAGATGCGCTGCCGGGGTCGCTGGGAACGCAGGCGGGAGTGGCAAGGCCACTGTCACTGTCCGCCGGCCAGCGCGGCGGCCTGCCTGGCGCTGAGGCAGGTGATGCCTCCGGCACGCCGGGCCGGGCGTTGCCGGCGGCGTCGATGGCCATGCCCACGGACGCCGGGTCGACGGCGGAGGTTCCGGAGGTGTCGGTGGCCAGGCTGGCGGATCTCGCCATCGATACCGCCGAGGGGAGCTCGCGCGTCCCGGTGTCCACGGCGCTGGCCTCGGCCGATGGGGCGGACCTGCCCCCGGGACTGGCGACCCAGTCCCACAGCCTGATGGCCACCGGGACCACCGGTGGCGCCTCCGAGCTGGCCCAGGCGCGTACCACGACCACCCTTGCAGGTACCGCCCATCCGCTGGGTGAGCAGTTTGCCGGTGAGCTGGCGGTGCACCTGCGGGCCGTGGCCCGTGGCAACGGCGTGCAGGAGGCCACCTTGCAACTCCATCCGGCTGAACTGGGTCGTTTGCACATCACCCTGAGCACCGATGGTGACCAGGCGCGGGTGCTGTTCGTGGCCGACAACGTGGCTACCCGCGATGCCATTGAAGCCAGCCTGCCCCGCCTGCGGGAGCTGCTTGCCCAGAGCGGCCTCAACCTGGCCGACGCCGGTGTCGGTGGTCAACAGTCCCAGGGTCGCGACAGCCAGGGTTTGCCCGCCGAGCCCGATTCCGGCACCGCGCTGGCGCCGGATATCGTGGC
>JBKDZQ010000441.1:0-1739 GCA_047971325.1 Parahaliea sp. | reverse complement strand
CGGTGCCGTGGTCGCCCGGGTTGTCACCGCGCCGGGCCACTTCCCGCTGCTGCCATTGCTGCGCCGGCACCAGCGCTTCCAGGGTGCCGGCGACGGCGTCCAGGCGGATGAGGTCGCCGTCGCGCACCTTGGCGATGGGCCCTTCCGCCAGCGCCTCCGGGCTGATGTGGATGGCCGCCGGCACCTTGCCGGAAGCGCCGGACATGCGGCCGTCGGTCACCAGTGCCACCCGGAAGCCCCGGTCCTGAAGGATGCCGAGGTAGGGGGTCATCTTGTGCAACTCGGGCATGCCGTTGGCACGTGGCCCCTGGAAGCGCACCACTGCCACCAGGTCACGCTCCAGTTCGCCGGCCTCGAAGGCGGCCTGCAGTTCCTCCTGGCCGTCGAACACCCGCGCCGGCGCCTCCACCAGGCGGTGCTCGGGCGCCACCGCGGAAATCTTGACGATCGCACGCCCCAGGTTGCCCTGTAGCAGCCGCAACCCGCCCTCGCGGTCGAAGGGCTCGCTGGCCGGGCGCAGCACGGTGCTGTCGCCGCTTTCGCTGACCCCCTCCACGTGGATCAGCTTGCCGTCCCGCAGGCGCGGCTCCCGGGTGTAGTGGCGCAGGCCCTCGCCCCACACGGTGCTCACGTCCTCGTGCAGCAGACTGTTGTCGAGCAGGCTGCGAATCACGAAGGCAGTGCCGCCGGCGGCGTGGAAGTGGTTCACGTCGGCGCTGCCGTTGGGGTAGACCCGCGCCACCAGCGGCACGATGGCCGACAGGTCGCTGAAGTCCTGCCAGTCCAGGTGGATGCCCGCCGTGCGCGCGACGGCGATCCAGTGGATAGCGTGGTTGGTCGACCCGCCGGTGGCGAGCAGGGCGACGATGGCGTTGACGATGCACTTTTCATCCACCACCTTCGCCAGCGGCGTGTAGTCCCGGCCCAGGGCGGTGATGCGGCACAGGCGCTCGGCGGCGGCGGCGGTGAGTTGCTCGCGCAGGGCCGTGCCGGGGGGCTCGAAGGCGGCCCCCGGCACATGCAGGCCCATGACCTCCATCAGCATCTGGTTGCTGTTGGCGGTGCCGTAGAAGGTGCAGGTACCCTGGCCGTGGTAGGCCTGGCTCTCCGCCTCCAGCAGCGCCTCGCGGCCGATCTTGCCCTGGGCGAACTGCTGGCGTACCGCCGCCTTCTCCTTGTTGGACAGGCCCGAGGTCATCGGTCCGGCGGGGGCGAAGATCACCGGCAGATGGCCGAAGCTCAGGGCACCGATCAGCAGGCCCGGCACGATCTTGTCGCAGACCCCCAGGCACAGGGCGCCGTCGAACATGTTGTGGGACAGGGAGATAGCGGTGGCGCCGGCGATGATGTCGCGGCTGAACAGGCTCAGCTCCATGCCGGCGGTGCCCTGGGTGACGCCGTCGCACATGGCCGGCACTCCGCCCGCCACCTGGGCGGTACAACCCATGCCGTGGGCGGCGCGCTTGATGATGTCGGGGTACATGCCCAGCGGCTGGTGGGCGGAGAGCATGTCGTTGTAGGCGTTGACGATGCCGATGTTGGCCGCCTCGGCGAGCTTCAGGTTCTGCTTGTCGGCGGCGTCTGTAGATTTTATGGAAAATCTATAAATTTATAGGAATAGCTTATAATTATTCTTAGGTTATAGTTATAAGGTGGCGTATATTTTGAGCATGGATGCTCAGGATACGCCCCAGCATGAATGCCCCTGCCCGCAAGCTTAGAAGATCAGCTGTCAAAAA
>JBKDZQ010000440.1:0-3710 GCA_047971325.1 Parahaliea sp. | reverse complement strand
GGAAGGGATTGCGCTTGATATTGCAGCGTGCCACCGCGGCGTTGACGAAGCCGGCGTCAAAGTGCGCGTTGTGGCCCACCAGGATGGCGCGGTTGCAGTCCTGGTCGCGAATTTCCTTGCGCACCACCCGGAACAGTTCCCCCAGGGCGGTTTCCTCGTCCACCGCTTCGCGGAAGGGGTGCCAGGGGTCGATGCCGGTGAAGTCCAGCGCCGACTGTTCGATATTGGCGCCCTCGAAGGGTTTGACGTTGAAGCTGCAGGTGCGGTGAACGCTCAGCAGGCCGTCGTCGTCCATGCGAATCAGGGTGGCGGCAATTTCCAGGATGGCGTCGGTGCCGGCCTGGAAACCGCCGGTCTCGACATCCACCACCACGGGCAGGAAGGCGCGAAAGCGCTCCCTGATGCGATGTGGGCTGTTGTCCAGCAAGCCTTCAGGCCTTGCGCACACGCCAGGTGACGGTGTCGCCGGCGCGCATGGGGGTCAGGGGTGTCCCACCCAGCGGCAGGCTGTCCGGCACCGTCCACGGGGCCTGTTCCAGGGTGATGGTGTCGGCATTGCGCGGCAGGTGGTAGAAATCCGCGCCGAAGTGAGAGGCAAAGCCCTCCAGTTGCGCCAGCGCGCCCTGTGTCGCGAAGGCTTCGGCATACAGCTCGATGGCGGCGTGGGCGGTGTAGACCCCGGCACAGCCGCAGGCGCTCTCCTTGGCGTGGGTGGGATGGGGCGCCGAATCCGTGCCCATGAAAAACTTCGGGTTGCCCGAGGTGGCCGCCGCCAGCAGGGCCTGCTGATGGGTATTGCGCTTGAGGATGGGCAGGCAGAAATAGTGGGGCCGCATGCCGCCCACCAGCATGTCGTTGCGGTTCAGCAGCAGGTGGTGGGCAGTGATGGTCGCCGCCACCGTGGCCGGCGCCGAGCCCACGAAGGCCGCCGCGTCGGCGGTGGTGATGTGCTCCAGCACCACCCGCAGCGCCGGAAAGCGCTGCACGATCGGCGCCAGGTGGCGCTCGATAAACACCGCCTCCCGGTCGAAGATGTCGATTTTGCTGTCGGTCACCTCGCCGTGTACCAGCAGTGGCAGGTCGTGTTTCTCCATCGCCGCCAGGGTCGGGTAAAGCCCCGCCAGGTCCGCCACCCCGGCGGCGGAATTGGTGGTAGCCCCCGCCGGGTACAGCTTCACCGCGTGCACAAAGTGGCTCTGTGCGGCCCGCTGCACCTCGGATGCGACGGTGCGGTCGGTCAGGTACAGGGTCATCAGCGGCTCGAACTGCCGCGGCAGGCCCGCCATCGCGGCCAGGATGCGCTGCCGGTAGGCGGCGGCCTCCGCCACCGTGGTCACCGGCGGGGTGAGGTTGGGCATCACGATGGCGCGTCCCATGTAGCGGGCCAGGTCGCGGCAGGTATCGGCCAGCGCGGCGCCGTCGCGCAGGTGGACGTGCCAGTCGTCGGGGCGGGTGAGGGTCAGGTGGGTCACGGCTTGTCGGATACGGGCTGCGAAGACTGAGGCGCGCATCCTACCACACTTGGCCGGGCGCGAGGTCGGGCAATCCGGTGCCGGAAAAAAGGCATTATTGAGGATAGCTATTATTCAACATTGTCTCTCGGCCATTATTGAATGGCACTGACTCAAGGTGCGCCAGCTACGGCCGCCGCCTTCGGGCCCTTTCGCACTGCACTCGGGTGAGTACTTCGGGCTGGTCGGGCGCATTCTGTGGCAGGGGCAAAATACCGGTTCAGGGCGTGTTCCGACCCGCGGTGCACAGGCAGGGACAGCATTGAATACGCCTTAACCAGGCGGTATTGCCCTGGAGCGCGATGGGTTATTGTTGTTGCAGCGTGGTTGTTTTAACCTCTCACCCGTCTTTTGCCGGCTCCTGGCATTATCGCAGCAATAGGGTCCGTCCCGGTAGCCGCCATGGCAACCATGATATGAGGATATAACAATGAAGAAACACTTGTTTTTCCCCGTGGCCAGTATGGATCGACGAGGTGACCCCGATGATCGGTGACAGCATCAGCGTCAATATTGCCGGCGGTCTTGATGTGGATTTGCCGCACATGGTGCGGGTGCGGCAGAAATTCGAGACCCCGAGGCTGGCTGATCCGGTGGCCGAACTCCGGCAGCAGTTTCGCCAGGACTGGATCGCCGAGCGGGTCAGGCCGGGCATGCGCATTGCCGTGGGCTGTGGCTCCCGGGGTATCGCCAATGTCGCCGCCTGCGCACGGGTGGTGGTTGACGAGCTCAAAGCCCTCGGCGCCGAGCCCTTTATTTTCCCCGCCATGGGCACCCATGGCGCGGCCTCTGCCGAAGGCCAGGTATCGGTGCTGGCCAAACTGGGCATCAGCGAAGCGAGCATGGGCTGTCCGGTGCGTTCGTCCATGGAGGTGGTCGAGCTGGGCCAGATCGACAACGGCATGCCGGTGTATTTCGACCAGAATGCCGCCGATGCCGATGCCGTGGTGCTGGTGTGCCGGGTGAAGCCCCACACCAACTATCGCGCGCCGATCGAGTCGGGCATCTGCAAAATGCTGGTGATTGGCGCCGGCAAGATAAAGGGCGCGTCCACTACGCACTGGTACGGTTTTGACGCCTTCGGCGAGATCGTGCCGAAGGCGGCCAGGCTGGTGATGGAAAAGCGCAACTTCCTGTTCGGTGTGGCCATGGTTGAAAACGCCGCCGATGAAACCGCGCTGGTGGAAATCGTGGCGGGCGAGAAGGTGTTCTCGCGGGAGCCGGAACTGCTGAAGATGGCCATGCAGTGGATGCCAAAATTGCAGTTTGATGAAATTGACGTGCTGGTGGTCGATCGCATGGGCAAAAACATCACCGGGGCCGGCATGGACCCGAATATCATCGGTCGCAACGCCCGCGGCACCGAGTGGCCGCGCAAACCGGATATCAAGAAAATTGCCGTGCTGGGCCTGACCGATGAAACCGAGGGCAATGCCACCGGGGTCGGCGGGGCCGATGTCATCACCATGCGCCTGTACCGGGATTTCGACCCCGCCAAGACCTATGCCAACGTGATTGCCCCCACCCTGCTCGACGGCGCGGCGATACCGGTGATCATGAATACCGACCGGGAGGCGGTACAGCTGGCCGCTAAAACGGTATTGCGCACCAAGCCGGAAGAGACGCGTATCGTGCATATCGCCAATACCCTGGAAATCATTGATATTGACGTATCCGAAACGTTGCTGCCCTACATCAGGTCCCATCCGGAACGCTTTGAAATAATCGGCGATCCCGCACCCCTGAACTTCGATGCCCAGGGCAACCTGGCCCCGATGCCCACCCACGGTCTCAAGGGTGACGAGTAAGCTCCTGCCATCCAGCCCCTCGTTGACGATCCAGCTGGATGCCGTCGGCGGGGTGGCTGGCGATATGTTTATCGCCGCGGTGCTCCACGCCTTCCCTCATTTGCAGGCGGGCATGCTGTCCGCCATCGCCCTGGCCGGTGTGCCCGAACAGCTTGCCGTGCTGGTGGAAGCGCGTGCTGACAACGCCTTGACCGGGCTTGGCTTCAGGGTGGTGGAGGGGGAGGATCACGACCACGCCGGTGCCCACAGCCATCACCGTTTCAGTGATATCTGTGCCAATCTTCGCGCGTCCAGCCTGCCGTCCGGGGTGATAGCGCGCGCGCTCGCCATTTTCACCCTGCTGGCCGGGGCTGAGGCCGAGGTGCATGGCAAGGCGCTGGAGACCGTCAGT
>JBKDZQ010000439.1:0-5991 GCA_047971325.1 Parahaliea sp. | reverse complement strand
CCCCCGATGTGAACGACCCCGGCGCCCGCAATATCCGCTTCGACGAACTGGCCCGGGACTACCGCGAGGCCACCCGCGCGCTGATCGAGGGTGGCGTCGACCTGCTGCTGATCGAGACCGTCTTCGACACCCTCAACGCCAAGGCCGCCATCTTCGCGGTACAGGCGGTGTTCGAGGAACTGGGCAGGGAATGGCCGCTGATGATTTCCGTGACCTTCCCGGACACCAGCGGCCGGGTGCTGTCCGGCCAGAGCCCGGCGGCCTTCTGGAATGCTATCGCCCACGCCAAACCCCTGATTGTAGGCAGCAATTGTGGGAGAAGATTCAAAGAGATACGCCCGTTTCTTGAAGAACTTTCGATGGTTTCTACCTGCTATTTCAGCGCCCATCTGAACGCCGGCCTGCCCAATGCCTTCGGTGAGTACGATGAAACCCCGCAGGACATGCACGCCGATTTTCGCGGCTTTGCCGAGCGCGGCATGCTGAACCTGGCCGGCGGCTGCTGCGGCACTACGCCGGCCCATATCGCCGCCATCGCCCAGGCGGTGGCCGGGGTAAAGCCCCGCGCCCTGCCGCAACCACCACCCGCCTGCCGGCTGTCGGGCCTGGAGCCCTTCAACATTGGCGCCGACAGCCTGTTCGTCAACGTCGGCGAGCGCTGCAACGTCACCGGCTCGGCCCGCTTCAAGCGCCTGGTACTGGCCGGAGACTACGAAGCGGCACTGGAAGTGGCCCGCACCCAGGTGGAGGACGGCGCCCAGATCATCGATGTGAACATGGACGAAGGCATGCTGGACGCCGAGCGCGCCATGGTCACCTTCCTCGACCTGGTGGCCTCGGAACCGGACATCTCGCGGGTACCGATCATGGTGGACTCCTCCCGGTGGGAGGTGATCGAGGCCGGTCTCAAATGCATCCAGGGCAAGCCGGTGGTGAATTCCATCAGCCTCAAAGCCGGCGAGGAGGAGTTCCTGACCCAGGCGCGCCTATGCCGGCGCTACGGCGCCGCCGTGGTGGTGATGGCCTTCGACGAGCACGGCCAGGCGGACAGCCTGGAACGCCGCCAGCAGATCTGCCGGCGCAGCTACGAGCTGCTGGTGAATATCGCCGGCTTCGACCCCAACGACATCATCTTCGACCCCAATATCTTCGCCGTGGCCACCGGCATCGAGGAACACAACCACTCTGCGGTGGACTTTATCGAGGCCACCCGTTTCATCAAGGCCGAACTGCCGGGTGCCCTGGTATCTGGCGGGGTGTCCAACGTGTCTTTTTCCTTCCGCGGCAACGACCCGGTGCGCGAGGCCATCCACTCGGTTTTTCTCTACCACGCCATCCGCGCCGGCATGGACATGGGCATCGTCAACGCCGGGCAACTGGCAGTGTACGACGAGCTGCCCACTGCGCTGCGCGAGGCAGTGGAGGACGTTATCCTCGATCGCCGCGATGATGCTACCGAGCGCCTGCTGCAACTGGCCGAGAGCTACCGGGGCAACGGCGAGGCCAGCGAGCGCAAGGAGGACCTGGCCTGGCGCGAACAGCCGGTGGCCAAGCGCCTGGAATACGCCCTGGTGAAGGGCATCAACACCTTCATCATCGAGGACGCGGAGGCGGCCCGGCAGACCTTCGAGCACCCCATCGAGGTGATCGAGGGGCCGCTGATGGACGGCATGAACGTGGTCGGCGACATGTTTGGCGAGGGCAAGATGTTCCTGCCCCAGGTGGTCAAGAGCGCCCGCGTCATGAAGCAGGCGGTGGCCTACCTGCAGCCCTACATCGAGGCGGAGAAGCTGGAGGGCAGCCGCAGCAACGGCAAGATCCTCATGGCCACGGTCAAGGGTGATGTGCACGACATCGGCAAGAACATCGTCGGCGTGGTGCTGCAGTGCAACAACTTCGAGGTGATCGATCTGGGGGTGATGGTGCACTGCGAAAAAATCCTGCGCGTTGCGCGGGAGGAACAGGTGGATATCATCGGCCTGTCCGGGCTGATTACCCCCTCCCTCGACGAAATGATCCACGTGGCCGGCGAAATGCAGCGGGAGAATTTCCAGGTCCCGCTGCTGATCGGCGGTGCCACTACCTCCAAGGCCCACACCGCGGTCAAGATCGAGCCCCACTATTCGAACGACCAGGTAATCTACGTGCCGGACGCCTCTCGCAGCGTGGCGGTGGCCACTCAGTTGATGGGCAGCAACAAGGCCAGCTACATCGAAGGGCTCAAGGCCGAGTACGTGAGCGTGCGCGAACGTATCGCCAGACGTCAGCCGCGCACCCGCACCCTGCCCTACCTGGAGGCAGCCACCAAAGGTCCGCAACTGGACTGGGACAGCTACACCCCGCCCGTGCCGCGCTTTACCGGCATTCGGGTCTACGACGACATTACCATCGAGGATCTGCTGGAGGTCATCGACTGGACGCCCTTTTTTATCGCCTGGGAGCTGGCCGGCAAGTACCCCGCCATCCTTCAGGACGAACGTATAGTAGCCCAGGCCCGCGAGCTGTTCGACGATGCCCAGGCCATGCTGATCAGGATCATCGTAGAACGCTGGCTGAGCGCCCGGGCGGTGGCTGGCTTCTGGCCGGCAGCACGGCGTGGCGATGACATCGTGCTGTACACCAACGAGCAGCGCAGCGCGGAACTGGCGACCCTGCACCACCTGCGCCAGCAGATGGAAAAGCCCGGCGGCGAGGCCAATTTCTGCCTGGCGGACTATGTCGCCCCGGAACAGGCCGGCCTGGCGGACTACATCGGCGGCTTCTGCGTCACCACCGGTCACGGGGTGGTGGAGCGGGTGGCGGCCTACCAGGCCGCCCACGACGATTACAACAGCATCCTGCTGCGGGCGCTGGCGGACCGGCTGGCGGAAGCCCTGGCGGAGTACCTGCACCGCCGCGTGCGCACCGAGCTGTGGGGCTACGCGCCGGACGAAAACCTGGACAACGAGGCCCTGGTCCGCGAACGCTACCGCGGCATCCGTCCCGCTCCGGGCTACCCGGCCTGCCCGGACCACACAGAAAAGGCCACCCTGTTCCGGCTGCTCGACGCCACCGCCAGTACCGGTGTCGAACTGTCCGACAATTACGCTATGCTACCGGCTTCAGCGGTCAGCGGCTGGTACTTCTCCCACCCCGACTCCCGCTACTTCGCCATCGGCAAGATCGGCCGCGACCAGGTGGAAAGCCTGGCGGCACGCAAGGGCGTGCCGGTGGAGGACATGGCGCGCTGGCTGGCACCCAACCTGAATGCATGAGGCAGTCCCAATGAGTGAAAGAAAACCCGAACAAGCGCAACAGCGGCAGGACCAGCAGGAAGCCCATCAGCAGGGCGGGCAACAGGACAAAAACGTTGGCCCCCTGCAAGTGCTGAGCTCGGTGTTCGCCGCCGGTTTCGGGGTGCAGAGCAGCCGCAACCGGGAGCGCGACTTCAAACAGGGGCGTTTCGGCGTATTTGTGGTGGCGGGTATCGTTTTTACCCTGCTGTTCATCGGCACCGTCTTCGCGGTGGTGCAGGTGGTGCTGAGGGGCGCCGGGCACTGAGCCCGGCCGCCTGTGAAGGTCAGTGCGGCATGCCCGACAGCCAGAGGTAGCAGGTGAACACCACAATGGAAATGAGGGCCACGGCGGCAATGGCGTCGGCGGTGCTGTCTTTGAGTTCGGATTGTCCTGACATGAAAACTCCTCGCAAGGGGCAGGGGGATGAAGGGCGCGGCTATTATAGCAGTGCCTGACGGCATGGGAAGTCGCTGACGGGCGCTCCACCGGAACACCGCGACGACAGTTCTAACCTTATGAAAATAAGGCATATTTCACCGACGGGCTTTTCTGGTATGGTAGCGCCCTTTTGAGACGCACCGTGGCCACAGGAACCACCGATGTACGTATACGACGACTATGATCAGCGCCTGATTGACGAGCGCGTGGCGCAATTCCGCGACCAGACCCGCCGCTATCTCGACGGCAAGATCAGCGATGCGCAGTTCCTTCCCCTGCGCCTGCAAAATGGCCTGTATATCCAGCGCCTGGCGCCGATGATGCGCATCGCCGTGCCCTACGGCCTGCTCAATTCAAAGCAGCTGCGCAAACTCGCCTACATCACCCGCCACTACGACAAGGGCTATGCCCACGTCAGCACCCGCCAGAACATCCAGCTCAACTGGCCCCTGCTGGAGGAAGTGCCCGACATTCTGGCGGAGCTGGCCACGGTGCAGATGCACGCCGTACAGACCAGCGGCAACTGCATCCGCAACACCACCACCGACCAGTTCGCCGGCGTGGCCCGGGATGAGATAGAGGACCCCCGGCCCTACTGCGAGATCATCCGCCAGTGGAGCACCTTCCACCCGGAATTCGCCTTCCTGCCACGCAAATTCAAGATCGCCGTGTGCGCCTCCGCACAGGACCGCGCCGCGATCTATGCCCACGATATCGGGGTGGAACTGGTGCCCAACGCCGAGGGCGTGATCGGTTTCAAGATACTGGCCGGTGGCGGCCTGGGGCGCACCCCGGTGATCGGTTCGGTGATCAGTGAATGGATCGAGAAAAAACACCTGCTGACCTTTCTCGAAGCGATTCTGCGGGTGTACAACCTGCACGGTCGCCGCGACAACAAGTTCAAGGCGCGGATCAAAATTCTGGTCAAGGCGATGGGCGTCGAGGCCTTCCGCGACGCGGTGCAGGCGGAGTGGGCCCCTATCAAGGACGGCCCCAACACTCTCACTGACGAGGAAATCGAACGCGCCAAATCCTTCTTTGTCGAACCGGACTACGACACCTTCGACGACAAAGCCACCGTCCTCGCTCTGACCACCCAGGCCGATGCCGACCCTCTGTTCGGCAACTGGCTCAGGCGCAACACCGTTGCCCACCGGGTAGCGGGTTACCGGGCGGTGAACATCTCCCTGAAACCCACCGGCGTGCCGCCGGGCAACATCACCGACCGGCAACTGGAGTTGATGGCGGACCTGGCCGACCAGTACAGCTTCGGCGAGCTTCGCACCACCCACCACCAGAATATGGTGCTGGCAGACGTGCGCCAGCAGGACCTCTACGCCCTGTGGCAGACCCTGCAAAAGGCCAACCTGGCGACCGCCAATATCGGCTACCTGACCGATATGATCTGCTGCCCTGGCGGCGACTACTGCTCACTGGCCAACGCCAAGTCGATCCCGGTGGCGGAGGCCATCCAGGCCCGCTTTGAAGACCTGGACTATCTCTACGACCTGGGCCCGCTGGAGCTGAACATCAGTGGCTGCATGAACGCCTGTGGTCACCACCACATCGGCCACATCGGCATACTGGGCGTAGACAAGAAGGGCCAGGAGTTCTACCAGGTGTCCCTCGGCGGCAGCCAGGACAAGGACGCCTCCCTGGGCAAGATCCTGGGCCCCTCCTTCAGCCAGGAAGACATGCCAGCCGTCGTGGAGAAAATTCTCGACACCTATATTGACCTGCGCGCAGAGGAAGAAACCTTTCTCGACACCTATAAACGCGTGGGTATCGATCCCTTCAAGGAACGCGTCTATGCCAAGGCTGATTAAACACGACCAGATCATCGGCGACGACCGCTGGCGGGAGCCGGACCCGGAAGCGGAAATCGTCGGTGGCGACATGATCACCACCCTCAGCCAGTGGGAAGCACTGGCAGACAAGAGCGGCAGCGCCGTGCAACTGGAACCGGGCGACGGTGTGGAATCGCTGCTGCGACATCTCGATGACATTGCCCTGGTGTGTGTCAACTTCCCGGTATTCACCGACGGGCGCGGTTTCTCCTATGGCCGGGAGCTGCGCGAACGCGGCTATCGCGGTGAACTGCGGGCGGTGGGCGCCTTTATTCGCGACCAGTTGCACTATCTCAGGCGCTGTGGCTTCGATGCCTTCGCGCTCGGCGACAGCGAACTGGAAGAATCCCTCGCCAGCCTCCAGGTGTTCAGCGAAAGCTACCAGGCCAGCATCGACCAGCCCCTGCCACTGTTCCGGCGCCGCGCCTGA
>JBKDZQ010000438.1:0-12562 GCA_047971325.1 Parahaliea sp. | reverse complement strand
GAGTTTCCATGGCCAAACGAGTCTACCTGTTCAACGAAGGCAGCAAGGACGATCGCGACCTGCTTGGCGGCAAGGGCGCCAACCTCTGCGAAATGACCTCCCTGGGCCTGCCGGTGCCCTTCGGCTTCATCATCACGACTCCCACCTGCCGCGAGTTTTTCGAGGCCGGCAACAAGCTGCCGGCGCTGCTGGAGCAGGAATACCGGGTGGCGCTGGATCTGGTGGAAAAGAAAATGGGCGCCCGCTTCGGCGACCCGGACAATCCCCTGCTGTTCTCGGTGCGCTCGGGGGCCCCGGTGTCCATGCCCGGTATGATGGACACCATTCTCAACCTGGGCCTGAACGACGAGATCGCCCAGGGCCTGGCGCGCAAGACCGACAATCCGCGCTTTGCCTACGACTGCTACCGCCGCTTCATCCAGATGTTCGCCAACGTGGTGCTGGAGGCGGATGGCGAGCAGTTCGAACAGGTCATCGAGCAGTACAAGGAACAGCACCGCAAGCCCATGGACACCGACATGGGCGCCGAGGACTGGCAGGCGGTGATCGCCAGCTTCAAGACCCTGGTGGACTTCCCGGAAGACCCCTTCGTGCAGCTGAAAAAGGCGGTGGAAGCGGTGTTCCTGTCCTGGCACACCCCCCGTGCCTATGTGTACCGGGAGATGAACAACATCCCCGAGACCCTGGGCACCGCGGTCAACGTGCAGGCCATGGTCTACGGCAACTTTGGCGACACCTCGGGCTCCGGCGTGGCCTTCACCCGCCACCCCTCCACCGGCGCCCACGAATTCTTCGGCGAGTTCCTGTTCAACGCCGCCGGCGAGGACGTGGTGGCGGGCACCCGCACGCCAGAGCCGCTGCGGGCGCTGCAGGAGCGCCTGCCCGCCGTGTACGAGGAGCTGTACAAGACCCAGGCCCTGCTGGAGAAGCACTATCGCGACATGCAGGATCTGGAGTTCACCGTGCAGGAAGGCCGCTTCTACATGCTGCAGACCCGCAGCGGCAAACGCACCGGCCGCGCCTCGGTGAAGATCGCCGTGGACATGGTGCGCGAGGGCATGATCAGCGAGAGCGAGGCCCTGATGCGGGTCTCCCCCGAGCACGTGGAAGCGTTCCTGCACCCGATGGTGGACCCGGCGGCCAAGACCGACATCGTCGCCACCGGCCTGCCCGCCAGTCCCGGTGGCGCCACCGGCAAGGTGGTGTTCTCCGCCGACGAGGCGGTAGCAACGGCGGCCGGGGGCGACAAGGTCATCCTGGTGCGGCGGGAGACCACCCCGGAGGACATCCACGGCATGAAAGTGGCCGAGGGCATCCTGACCGAGCTGGGCGGCATGACTTCCCACGCCGCGGTGGTGGCCCGGGGCATGGGCGTGTGCGCCATCACCGGTTGCGGCAGCCTGAAGATCAACTACGCCGAGGGGACCGCCACCACCACGGAGGGGATCGTCATCCGCCGCGGCGATGTCATCACCCTGGACGGCAGTGCCGGCGATGTCATGCTGGGAGACATTCCCAAGACCGAGGCCAGCTCCTCCGACGACTTCCAGACCCTGCTGTCCTGGGCCGACAAGCACCGCCGCCTGAAGGTGCGTGCCAACGCCGAAACCCCCGAGGACGCCCTCAAGGCCCGGGAGCTGGGCGCCGAGGGCATCGGCCTGTGCCGCACCGAGCATATGTTCTTCGGCGCCGAGCGTATCGATGCGATGCGCGGCATGATCCTGGCGGAAAACCGCGCAGAGCGCCAGAAATACCTCGACCAGCTGTTGACCTTCCAGCACGATGACATGCTGGAACTGTTCCGGGTGATGGACGGTCTGCCGGTCACCGTGCGCCTGCTGGACCCGCCGCTGCACGAATTCCTGCCCCACGACGAGGCCGAGATCGAGGCCCTGGCAACGCGCATCGGCAAGAGCACCCAGCGCATCCGCGACATCGTCAAGGACCTCGCCGAGGTGAACCCGATGCTGGGCTTTCGCGGCTGCCGTTTGTCGGTGGTCTACCCCGAGATCACCGAGATGCAGGTGAAGGCCATCATCAGCGCCGCAGTCGATGCCATCGAGGCCGGTCTCAGGCCGCTGCCGGAAATCATGATCCCGCTGGTGGTGAACGTGCGCGAGATCCGGCTGATCTCCGCCATCATCGACCGCGGCATCCGCGCGGTGCTGGCGGAGAAGAAAATTTCCGTGCCCTACCGCATCGGCACCATGATGGAAACCCCCCGCGCCACCCTCGGCGCCGACCGCCTGGCGGGCGAGGTGGAATTCATGAGCTTTGGCACCAACGACCTGACCCAGATGACCTACGGTTTTTCCCGGGACGACGCCGGCAAGTTCATTCCCCAGTATCTGGAGAAGAAACTGATCGAGTCCGACCCCTTCGTGTCCCTGGACCAGCGCGCTGTGGGCCGACTGATGGAAATGGCGGTGCACGAGAGCCGCAGCCGCAAACCCGGCCTCAAATTCGGCATCTGCGGCGAACACGGCGGCGACCCGCGTTCCATCCAGTTCTGCCACGACCTGGGGCTGGATTATGTGTCCTGCAGCCCCTTCCGGGTACCGGTGGCCCGCATTGCCGCGGCCCAGGCCAAGGTGAAGCGGGAGCTTCGCAACTAGCGCCCTCCGCTTGACCTGTGTCAACAATGCCACATTGTGCACGCCCCGCAAGTCGGGGATACTGGCCGACCGGGCCCTTCGCAAGCGGCCAGTGGTGGACAGGCAGGCACAGGAGCAGTCATGGTATCCGAACAGTGGCGGGTTTTTGATCTCGAGGACATCAAACAGAAACTGGCGGGAGGAAAGGTTGAGTACCTGGAGTTCCTCAACGTTTCCGCCATGAGCTGCGGTCTGTACTTTCTGCCGGCGGGCAGCAAGGACATGCAGTCGCACCACGACGATGACGAGATCTACCTGGTGCTCGAAGGCAAGGCCCGCATGCGCCTGGGCGACAGGGAGCGGGCGGTCAGTGCCGGCTCGGTGCTCTATGTGGGGGCAACCACCGAACACAGCTTTTTCGAGATTGACGAGGACATGACCCTGCTGGTGATGCTCGCCTCGACACCCCCGGCCAAAAAATAGGCCTGCCAGGCCGGTGGATCACCCCGCCGGCCAATCACCCCGATGAATGGGCGATATCAGCTCTGCCCCCTTAAGCTTCCGGTAAAAAACTGCTAGGGTGCCGCTCTTGCAACCCGAACAGTCCGAGACTCACCATGAACAGCAGTTTCCATCCCCCACAACGCATCCTGATGGGCCCCGGTCCCTCCGATGTGCCGGCCCGGATACTGGGCGCCCTCGCCCGCCCCACCCTGGGCCACCTCGACCCCCTGTTCGTGGGCCTGATGGACGAGATCAAAACGCTGCTGCAGTACGCCTTTCGCACCGACAACGCCCTCACCCTGCCGGTGTCCGCCCCCGGTTCCGCCGGCATGGAAGCCTGTTTCGTCAACCTGGTGTCACCCGGTGACAAGGTCATCGTCTGTCGCAACGGCGTGTTTGGCGGTCGCATGCAGGAAAATGTCGAACGCTGTGGCGCCACCGCCATCATGGTGGAGGACGAGTGGGGCCATCCAGTGGACCGGGACAAGGTGGCAGCCGCCTTCGGCGAGCATCCGGACGCCAGCGTGCTGGCCTTCGTACACGCCGAAACTTCCACCGGCGTGCGCAGCAATGCCGCCGAGCTGTGTGCACTGGCGCGGGAAAACGGCGCCCTGAGTATCGTCGACACCGTGACCTCACTGGGTGGTATCGATGTCGACGTGGCGGCCTGGGGCGCCGACGCGGTCTACTCCGGCACCCAGAAGTGCCTGTCCTGCGTGCCCGGCCTGTCGCCGGTCACCTTCAGCCCGGCGGCGGTGGAGCGCATCAACAACCGCCGCCACAAAGTGCAGAGCTGGTTCCTCGACATGCAGCTGGTGATGGGCTCCTGGGGTGGCAACACCAAGCGCGCCTACCACCACACCGCGCCGGTCAACGCCCTCTACGCCCTGCACGAAGCGCTGGTCATGCTGCAGGAAGAGAGTTTGCAGATGGCCTGGACACGCCATCGGCGCCATCATACCGCGCTGGTGGCGGGGCTGGAGGCCATGGGCCTGTCGATGGCGGTGGCCAGCGAGCACCGCCTGCCCCAGCTGAACGCGGTGAACATTCCCGAGGGCGTGGACGACGCCGCCGTGCGCGCCGCCCTGTTGAATGAATTCGATCTGGAGATCGGTGCCGGCCTGGGCGTCCTGGCCGGCAAGACCTGGCGTATCGGTCTGATGGGCCACAGCAGCCGCCAGCGCAATGTGCTCACCTGTCTGGCCGCGCTGGAATCGGTGCTCGGCCGCCAGGGCGCCGCCATCAACACCGGTGCCGCCCTGCCCGCCGCGCTGGCGCTACTGGCTGACTGAACCGCGCAGCATCGCCCACAGTGTTCCCAGCTGCCGCCCGCCGCCATCGCGGTGGGTGAGCCAGGCAACGTGGGCATCGCGCTCCGCCGCCGGGTCCAGTTCTATGCTCCACAGGGGTGCGATAGTGTTCGGCAGCAGGGAGTAGCGAATATCGATCACCCGGTTGGCATGCTGCGGGTCCAGTGCCACGTAGCCACCGCTGAACCAGCTGAAGCGCTCCAGGTCCCGGGCCTGCTGGGAATCCGCCGCCAGCCAGGGCAGATCCCGCGGAGTATCCAGCACCGCCACCGAGTCCCCGGGATATACCCTGGGCGCAAATCCGGTGCGCACGGCATCGACATAGTAGCGACCGCCACTGCGGTACACCACCTTCCACAACAACAGGTTGCCAAAACTGGGTTTGGCATCCAGCTGCTGCGGCACATGGCCGCGCTCCCGGGCAAGCTGGGCGCCAATGGCCCTGGCCTCCTCCCGCTGGAACACCCCCAGGGCCAGGTAGGCCAGCGCCCACACCAGTGCAAAGCGCGCCAGCACCGGCTGCTTGCGCAGCCCCGCCAGCAGTACCAGTACCAGGACGGGCAGGGTGAACAGGGGGTCGATGATGGAGACATTGTTCCAGGCGATACGCACCTCGCTGAACGGCCACAGCAACAAGGTGCCATAGGTAGTGCAGGCATCCAGCAGCCCGTGGGTGGCATAGCCGAGGGTGCAGAACAGGTAGCTGCGACCAAAACCGAAACCCCGCCGTCGCCCGATCAGCGCGTGCAGTACCAGCGCGCACAGCAAGCCCCCGAACGGGATGAACAGCAGGGAGTGAGTGTCCTGGCGGTGGTATTCAAGAAACAGCAACGGATCGCTGGAGGAGGAAATCAGTACATCCAGGTCCGGCGCCATGCCGGCAAAAAAACCGAGCAGACCGGCGCCGGCGGCCTGACGCCGGCGCGCCGCACTCTGGGGCAGCGCGGCACCCAGCACGCCCTGGGTGAGGGGGTCCATCAACCCACCCGGGTCAGGGTATTGACGTCCGTGTGCTCGTAGTCGCGCTTTTCGTAGATATCCAGCAGGGTGGTTTCGGTGTAGCGCATCTGGTCGCCCCTGACTGTGAGGGTGTGGGTAAAGGCGGTGGTGCGGGCCTTGTCGTACATGATGGGTGACTGGGCGATTCCCTGGAGCTCGCAGGACACGCTAAATACCAGTTCATCGCTCAGGCTGGCCGGCCGCGCCAGAATCCCGCTGGCCACCACCGCCACGGCGCGGGGAATGGCGAAGGACTCCATCAAATCCCCGGTCGCCGGGTCCCACAGCCAGAAGCCCACCTGATCGTGGAACACCTTGTCATTGGACTTGCGGCTGACCAGCTGGTGGTAACGCACCACCGACAGTACCTGCTTCTCGTAGTTGGTGACATCCCCCGCAGCTTCAAAGGTAATGGTCTCGTAGTAAGGATTGCGTTCCTCGCCGTCCGGCTCCGGCGCCCGGTCGACCCCCCTGCCCCCTTTCCACACACCCAGTAATGCAGCCAGCGGGCCGTAGTCGATGCCGTCGATAATGCTCTGTTCGCTCATGTCGTTGTTGCCTCCTCGCGCCAACAGCGCCTTGCGGTAACACCTCGCCCGCCAGGGAGAGCGGGCAGCGGCCCTAAGCTACAACATTGACCGGGCAGAGGCCATGGTATTGGTAATTCGACCACTGCCGGGCGAACCTCTCCGGCCACACGCGGTCGAAGAGCGCAAGTCCGACACAGAGCGGGCATCAGGGTAACAGCAAGGCCACCAGCCATACCACCAAAGGAGTATCAACAATGGGATCTCTCAGAAACGCCGCGCTGGCGCTTGCCGGCACGCTGGCCCTCAGCGCCTGTACCACCAACCCCTACACCGGGCAGCAACAGACCAGCAAGGCCGCCACCTACGGCGCCGGCGCTGCCGCCGTCTGCGCCCTGGTGGGGGCCATCGAATCCGGCAAACACGCGCGCAATGCCGCGCTGGGTTGTGGCCTGGCCGGGGCCGGTGTGGGCGCCTACATGGATGTGCAGGAAGCCAAACTGCGGGAACAACTGCAGGGCACCGGCGTACAGGTGATACGCGACGGCGACAACCTGCGCCTGATCATGCCGGGCAATATCACCTTCCAGACAGATTCCTATAACCTGCGCTCGGACTTCTACCCGGTGCTGAACTCGGTCGGCGAGGTGCTGGCCAAATACGCCGATACCACCCTGCGGGTGACCGGCCATACCGACAGCACAGGCAGCCGCGCCCACAACCAGACCCTGTCCGAGAACCGCGCCAGGGCCGTGGCCGACTACCTCGCCACCCGCAACATCGACCGCTCGCGGATGCTGGTGCAGGGTGTGGGGCCGGACCAGCCGATCGCCGACAACGGCACCGAAGCCGGTCGCGCCAGCAACCGGCGTGTGGAGTTGCATATCCTGCCCAAGGCCATCTAGTCCCGGTGTCAGGCCAGCGTTTCCGCCAGAAAATTCCCCACGGCCTGCCATGAGCGGCGATCGGCCAGCGGATTATACACCGCGCCCATGTCGGGGTTGTTGGCGGAGGGATTGGTGAAGGCGTGCACGGTGTTGCCATAGGCGTGCACCTGCCAGTCGGCCCCCGCCGCGCTCAGCTCACTGGCCAGGCCCAGCAGGGCATCGGGCTGCGCCATCGGATCGTCGTAGCCATGCAGGCAGAGCACACTGGTATCGATGCGCCTGCCCCCGGTGTTGCCGGGGGCGGTGAACAGGCCGTGCAGACTGACCACCGAGCGCAGTGGTGCACCCACTCGTGCCAGGTCCAGGGCACACAGGCCACCGAAGCAGTAGCCGATGGCTGCCATCAGCCCGGGGTCCACCTCGGGCTGCTCGGCAAGACAGTCGATACCCGCCAGCAGGCGCCCCTGCAACAGGGCGCGATTGCCCACCAGCGGTGCCATCAAGGCCTGGTTTTCCTCGGGGCCGGCGCCGCAAATGCCCTTGCCGTAGACATCCAGCGCCAGGGCGGTATAACCGAGGCCGGCCAGGGCCTCGGCGCGCCCCTGCTCAAACAGGCCGCGACCGGCCCAGGTGTGAGCCACCGCCACTCCCGGGCGCGGCCCTTCGACGGTGTCATCCCAGGCCAGCCAGCCTTCCAGAATGTGGTCATCGTGCCGGTATTCCACCAGGCGGGTCTGGATTGCCATGTCTTAGTCTCCTCATCGGGTTGTACGCTGTCTCGAAGTACGCGGTGGCAGCTTGCCGGCCACAGCACCACCGGCCATTCACGATTCAGGTTCATCACAGATCCGCAGCAGGACCCGGCCACCCCGCTCCACCAGCCCGTGCAGCTCAATGCCGCTACCGCTGCGGTGCAGCGCCAGCAAAAAGGCCGCCACTTCGCGGCTGATGATCTGGCCGGGGTTGAGGGCTGGAATGCCCGGTGGATAGGGCACTACCTGGTCGGCACTGACGGCGCCCACCAGCAGCGGGTTGACACCACCCTCGGGAGCGGCCACGGCCACCTCCCGGGCCGGGCCAAAGAAGGCATCCCGGGGCAATCGCGCAAACGGTGACAGGGGTGGAAGAGCACTGTCCGGGGCCGTTTCCCTATCTTTCACCGCGGCCGTATCACTCCCCCGCTCCGCTGCGCCACCCTTGCCAGCGGCCAGTTTCTGCAGCGCATTGAGCAGGCGCAGCACCTTGCCCTGGGTGGCACCGATGGTGACCAGCACGGTCAGGGTGTTGTGGGTGGCCTTTTCCACCTGGATACCGAAATCCTCGAACAGGGCCAGCTGCACCTCGCGGGCGCTGAACCCGGAGGCGCTGCAATCCACGCTCAGCTTGAGCGGGTCCAGGCGGATGCCGTCCCCGGCCAGTTCCGCCGGCAGCATGTCCTCCAGCGACAATACGCGGAACACGCCGGTCCGATCGATGCCCTCGCGCAGCCGCCCGGCGATCCCCAGGCAGCGCCGGAGCAAGCCGTAACCCTCCAGGCTGAGCTGTTTGCGCGCCACATCAAGGCTGGCGATCATCGCGTACTGGGGGCTGGTGGAAGTGTGCATATTGAGGTTTTCGCGAAAGCGGTGCTCGTCGAAATCCGGGTCCGCCACATGAATCATGCTGGCCTGGGAAAAGGCCGAGAGCATCTTGTGAGTGCTCTGGGTGACGTAGTCGGCGCCACTGTCCAGGGCGCTGGGGCGGAAGGCCGGATGGGCCCGGCCGTGTGCATACCAGGCCTCATCGATCAGCACCTTGATACCGCGCACGTGAGCGGCGGCGACGATCGGCGCCAGGTCGTAACTGAAGCCGTCGTAGGTACAGGATGTGAGCACCAGCAACCTAGCGTCGGGGTGCTGCTGCAGGGCGCGGTCGATATGCAGCCTGGGCACCGGGCCGTAGATGCCATAATCGCGGTTCACCGAGGCCGGCAGGTAGACTGGCAGGGCGCCGAACAGGATCACCGCGTGGTGCACCGACTTGTGGCAGGCCTGGTCGAGAATCACCTTGCCTCCCGCCCCCAGCAGGTACTGCACCACCACCTTGTTGGCGGTGGAGGTGCCATTGGTGACAAAGAAGGTGTGGCGGGCGCCAAAGGTTTCGGCGGCCAGTTCCTGGGCTTCCTGGATAACGCTGTGGGGCTCCAGCAGGGAGTCCAGCGACTGCACCGACACCGACAGGTCGGTATTGAAGATATGTTCGCCCATCAACTGGTAGAAGTCCGCCACCCAGGGGCTGTCGCGCAGGCTGTCGCCACCGGAGTGCCCGGGGGTGTGCCAGGCATCCTTGGCACTGTACACATAGTCCCTCAGCGTGTTGGCAAAGGGTGTGCGGGCGCGCCGGGCAATGGCGCTGCGCAATTGCCGGCACAGGCGGCCGGGGCTGACGTCGGCCCGATCCAGCAACTCTGTGCGCCCTTCCGGGAAGTTCCCCTCCTCCTCGCCCACCATCAGGAACAGGTCCAGTTCCGGGCGTATGGCGCGCAGGGCTGACGACAGCTTGGCGGTGTCGGCCAGGGTCGCCGCGTCGATCACCACCGCCTGCAGCGCCTCGCGTTCCCGCGCCAGCGCCAGTAGCTGCTCGCCATCGGCCGCCCCCAGTACCTGCAGTTCGAAGGCCCCCTCCCGACGGCCATCGCCGGCGGCGCAGCGGGTGAATTCCGCCAGCAGCGACTCGCGAAAGCCAGCGTCGCCACTGGCCAGGACAATCTCGACGGTCTGACGGGACACTGGATTGGTCAAGGCTGGTTTCCCGGTGGACTTCGCCGCGTTGCGCTCCTGTGGGCCAGCCGCAGCCGGGCTGGCCCACAGGAGCGCTAGTCGGCGCTGGCCGCCAGCGCCTGATCGATATCGGCGAGGATATCGTCGATATGCTCGATGCCCACGGAGATGCGCACCATGTCCTGGCTGACCCCGGCGGAGGCCAGTTCCTGCGCATTCAGCTGGCGGTGGGTGGTACTCGCCGGGTGGCAGGCGAGGGACTTGGCATCGCCGATGTTCACCAGGCGCAGGATCATCTGCAGGGCGTCGATAAACCTGCCACCCGCCGCCTGGCCTCCCGCGATACCAAAGCTGAGGATGCCGGAGGCCTTGCCGCCGCAGATTTTCTCACAGGTCGCCCGGTGGGGGCTGTCGTCCAGGCCGGCGTAGTTGACCCAGCTGACCTGCGCGTGGTCCCGCAGATGCTGCGCCACCCGCAGGGCGTTGTCGCAGTGGCGCTCCATGCGCAGAGCGAGGGTTTCCAGACCCTGCAACAGCAAAAAGGCGCTGTGAGGCGCCAGCGCGGCCCCGGTGTTGCGCAGGGGCACCACCCGGCAGCGGGCGATGTAGGCGGCCGGCCCCATGGCCTGGGTATACACCACCCCGTGGTAGGAAGGGTCCGGGGTGCTCATGACCGCAAAGCGATCGGCATTGGCTGCCCAGTCAAAGCGGCCGGAATCGACAATCGCCCCACCGATGGTGGTGCCGTGGCCGCCGATGTACTTGGTGAGTGAGTGCACCGCGATATCCGCACCGTGGTCGAACACGCGGCACAGCAGCGGCGTGGCCACGGTGTTGTCGACGATCAGCGGCAGGCCGTGGGCGTGGGCGATATCGGCCCAGCGGGCGATGTCCACCACGTTGCCGGCCGGATTGCCGATGGACTCGCAGAACAGGGCCCGGGTGTTGGTGTCGATCAGGCTGGCAACCCGGTCGAAGTCGTCGCCGGCGGCAAAGCGTGTCTCGATGCCCTGGCGGGGAAAGGTGTGAGCGAACAGGTTGTAGGTGCCGCCATAAAGCTGGGAGGTACTGACGATGTTGCTGCCGACCTCGGCAATCGCCTCGATAGCATAGCGAATGGCGGCCATGCCCGAGGCCAGGGCGAGCGCGCCGATGCCCCCCTCCAGCGCCGCCAGACGCTCTTCCAGCACCGCGGTCGTGGGGTTCATAATGCGGGTGTAGATATTGCCCGGCACCTTGAGATCAAACAGGTCCGCGCCGTGCTGGGTATCGTTGAAGGTATAGGAGGTGGTCTGGTAGATCGGCGTGGCGGCGGCATTGGTGGCCGGGTCACCGTGGTAGCCGACATGCAGCGCAATGGTTTCGGGTTTCATAGGGGTCTGTCCTGGGCGTGCGGTTTGTTCTGTCGTCGATTACGGTCTCGACGGCTGGGTTCCAGCAGACTAGCAGAAGCGGGCCGCAAGACCTCGGCCGTGGCGAGCCCGCGGTCAGGGCGGATTGCGGTAGGCCTCGGGATCGAGGCGCCGCATTTCCGCCTCGATCCAGCGCTCGATCTCCTCCATCAGTTCCGACGGCTGCCGCCCCTGTGCCGATACCGGCACCCCGATGGACACGTCGATCACCCCGGGGCTAAAAGACAACGTGCGCCGCGGCCAGCAGCGACCCGAGGTCACCGCCACCGGAATGACACTGGCGCCAGTCTCCACCGCCAGGCGGGTGGCACCAGACTTGTAGCTCCCTCGCTTGCCGCGCTCGGTGCGGGTACCCTCCGGAAACATGATCACCCACTTGCCGCGATCCATCAGTTTCGCACCCTGCTCCGCTACCTTGTACCAGGCCTCGTTGCGTTTGCTGCGGTCGATGTGAATCATCCCCAGCCGCGCCATGGACCAGCCGAAAATGGGGATCCGCAGCAACTCTCGCTTGAACACATAGGCCAGCGGGTGGGGGGTCATGGAGGGAAAGAAAAAAGTCTCCCAGGTGGACTGGTGCTTGGGGCACAGTACCACCCTGCGCATATCCTGCGGACCCGGCAGGTTCTCGATACCGTGTACCCGATAGTCGACGCCACCGACCGCCCTGGCCACCACCACCACGCTTCGCAGCCAGGGTACGGCGAACCACCACCACAAACGGTCGTCGCGCAGGAACAGCGACGCGATGATCAGGCCAAGGCCAAGCGGAATGACCGAGACCACCATCCACAGAAAGACCAGCGCAGATCTCAGCGTGTTCACACCGCCTGGCCCGTCTCGACACCTTGCAGGAACTGCGCGACCCTGACCAGTGCCTCTTCGGCCTCCGGCAGCTCCGGATTGAATATCTGCCACACATGCACCATGTGGGGCCAGCTTTGCAGCTCCACCGGCGAGCCCGCCTGCTGGGCGCGCAGCGCGTAGCGGCGCGAGTCGTCCAGCAGCATTTCCGCCTCACTGACCTGCAACAGTATCGGCGGCAGGCCGCCGAGGTCGCCGCGGACCGGCGATACCGTCGGGTCGGAGGGCATGTACCGGGTGGTCAGCCAGTTGCTCCACCACAACAGCGGGCGTGGAATGCGGGTCAGGTAGCCGAAATTGGGTCCAATCATCGGGTCGGTGGGCAGGTTCTGCACCAGGCTCGGGGCATCCAGGGCACCATCGGTCGCGGGGGAAAGGGCCACCGCGGCATTCACCTGGGGCAGGCCGACATCGCGAATCCAGGCCACCAGCGACAACGTGAGATTGCCCCCGGCGGAATCCCCCGCCACCGCGACAAAAACCGCTTCACTTTCGCCACCCGGACCGTGGTGACGAATCCAGCGATAGGCTTCACGGCAGTCCTCTATGCCGTCCCGGCGGCTGTTCTCCGGCATCAGACGGTAGTCCAGCGAGAACACCGCACAGCCGGTGAGTCGCGCCAGCTTGTCGGTCACACTGCGGTGGCTGACCGGGCTGCCCGCCAGCCAGGCGCCGCCGTGAATGTACAGCAGGCGACGCTGCGGAT
>JBKDZQ010000437.1:0-5712 GCA_047971325.1 Parahaliea sp. | reverse complement strand
GAGCGTGTCGCGCCGTGGGGCGAGCCTGGCCAGCTGGTACCTGGTCTGGGCCGGCTGGGGGCTGTTGCTGGTCCAGCAAGTGCTCGACGCCTGGAGCCACGCCATGCCCTGGGTGATCTGGCTGGGCAAGCTGCTCCCTCTCCTGCTGTTCCTGCCGGGGATGTTGCGCGACCGCCTGCGCAGCTATGTCTGGCTGTGTTTCGTAAGCCTGCTGTACTTTATCGCACTGGTGGAGCGTCTCTTCGCAACCCCCGGGCATCCGCTGGCAATTGCGGGTATGCTGGCGGTGGTGACGCTGTTCTGCGCCGGTACGCTCTATGTGCGCTGGCGTGCCCGCGAACTCCGGGCCAGCCTTGCCAGTGGGGACGATGGATAGCCCGTATTCCGTCGGCTGAGGCACGGCGCCTCGCTGTTCGGGCTACAAATGGGAAAATGTGCCGAGAGTACGCAAGCTACCAAGAGCACGGGGAGATAGACGCATGAGCAAACCTTCGGCACCGCGCCGCTTTTTTGGCGGCCTGTGGGCTTTCATTACCTGCCTGCGCCAGGCCCTGGCCAATATCCTGTTCCTGCTGCTGTTGGTACTGCTCTACCTGGTATTCAGGAGCGGTGACTCCGAACCCCTGCCGGACCAGGCCGCCCTGCTGCTCAACCCGACTGGTATCGTGGTCGACCAGCTCGCTCCGGTGGACCCGCTGCTGGCGATGGCGGGGGAAGTCAGCCCGGCCAGCTACGAAGTGGCCCTGCGGGATCTCCTCGACGCCATCGCCTACGCCGCCGACGATCCGGGCATCACCGCGCTGGTGCTGCAACTGGACAACCTGATGGCGGTGGGTATCAGCAAGACTCTGGAGATTCGCGCGGCCCTGGACAGTTTCCGCACCAGCGGCAAGCCCATTATCGCCTACGGTGACTATTTCACCCAGGACCAGTACCTGCTGGCGAGCCAGGCCGACACCATCATTCTGCATCCCTACGGCGCGGTGGCGCTGGAGGGCTTTGGCAGCTACCGCAACTACTACGCCGACGCGCTGGACAAGCTCTCCATCAACATGCACGTGTTCAAGGCCGGCGAGCACAAATCCATCGCCGAGCCCTACCTGCGCAACGACATGTCACCGGGTGAGCGGGAGATCACCGCCCGCTGGCTCAACGACCTGTGGGTGCGCTACACCATCGAAGTGGAACAGCGCCGCAAGCTGGGAGCCGGGTCTGTCGACAACTACATCAACCGCTATGCCGAGCAGCTCGCGCAGCAGCGGGGCGATGCCGCCCTTGCCGCCCAGGCGGCGGGGCTGGTGGACCAGGTGCAGGGGCGGCAGGAGACCGACGACTACCTGGCCGGAGTGGTCGGTGGCCGGGATGCCGGTGGACACTACGCGGCGGTGGAGTTTGCACGCTATGTGGCGAGCCGGCGGCCACAGCCCCGGTCCCTGGGCGCTGTCGACCGGGTGGCGGTGGTGACCGCCGAGGGCGATATCCTGCCCGGCGAGCAGCCGCCGGGCACCATTGGCGGGGACAGCCTGGCCCAGCTCATTCAATATGCCGCCGAGGTCGAGGGCGTGAAGGCGCTGGTGCTGCGGGTCAACAGCGGGGGCGGTAGTGTGTTCGCCTCGGAGGTGATCCGCCAGGCGGTGTTGCGGGTGCAGCAGCAGGGACTGCCGGTGGTGGTGTCGATGGGCGCCATCGCCGCTTCCGGCGGCTACTATATCGCCGCCAGCGCCGGTCGCATCTACGCCACTCCGGCCACCCTCACCGGCAGTATCGGAGTGTTTGCCGCGGTGCCCACGGTGGAGAACCTGCTGGCCCGCATGGGCGTGCATACCGACGGCGTCGGCACCACCGAGCTCGCCGGTGCCCTGCGCCTGGATCGCCCGCTCAACGCCCAGCTCGCCAGCGCCCTGACCAGCTCGGTGGAATTCACCTACCGCAATTTCCTGCAGCTGGTGGCCGAGGGGCGGGACATGAGTGTGGAGGACGTCGACGCTGTGGCCCAGGGGCGGGTGTGGAGCGCCGCCGACGCCAGAACCCACGGCCTGGTGGATGAACTGGGCAGCCTGGATGACGCGGTGGCCGCCGCCGGCGAGCTGGCGGGTCTGGAACACTATGAGGTCGATTACATCAGCCCACCGCTGTCGCCCCGGGAGCAACTGCTGAAGCAACTGCTGGAGCGGACCCGGCTCGACGCGTTGATCGACGCGGCCCTGCCGCGGCAGGTGGTGGCGGTGGAGCGCCTGCTGGCGCCGGTCAGCCAGGCCGCCCAGATGCTGGACAGCCTGCGCGACCCGGGCCACCTCTACATGCGCTGCACCAGTTGTGTTCCGGTGCGGTGATTGTCACAAGGTTGTGTGGAGGGTAGCGACCGGGTGCAACGCACTCAAGCGCCCAATTCCTCTGCGCTGGTGGCGTCCGCCCTTGCGCTGTCGTGCCGGCTCCGCCAGCGCGCCAGGTCGTCGAGAATCATGTACAGGCTGGGTACCAGCAGCAGGGTGATGACGGTGGCAAACACGATGCCGAAGGCCAGTGAAACCGCCATCGGCACGATTTCCTGGGCCTGGGCGCTGCGTTCCAGCAGCATCGGTGCCAGGCCGACGAAGGTGGTGAGGGAGGTCAGCAGGATGGCGCGGAAGCGCGTGGTGCCGGCGTCCATCACCGCCTGCAGAGTCGGGACACCCTTGCGGATGGCGCGGTTGGTGTAGTCCACCAGAATAAGGCTGTCGTTGACCACCACCCCGGACAGTGCGATCACCCCCATCAACGACATCATCGACAGTGGATAACCGGTGATCCAGTGGCCAACCACGGCGCCGATCACGCCAAAGGGAATCACCCCCATGATGATCAGCGGTTGCAGGTAGGACCGGGTGGGCACCGCCAGCAGGGCGTAGATGCCGAACAGGGACAGGGCGAAACCGATCAGCATGCTGCGCGCCATCTTTGCCTCTTCCTCGGCCATGCCGGAAATCGCCCAGTTCAGGCCAGGATATTTTTGCATCAGTTCGGGCATGACGCGCTGTTGCAGGTCCATCATCACCCGGGCGGGTTCCACCAGGTCCTTGTTGGCCTCGGCGGTGACTTCCGCGGCGCGCTGGAAGTTGATATGGGTGGCCTTGAGCAGACCCTGCTCCACCCGCAGCCGGGCCACGGTGCCAAAGGGCACCTCGTTGCCGTCGGGGGTGCGGATGTACATGTCGTGCAGGCTGCTGATGGTTTCCCGGTCGGCCCGGGGGTAGCGCACCAGTACCCGGATCTCGTCGATACCGCGCTGGATGCGCTGGGCCTCGTCGCCGTAGAAGGCGTGGCGCACCTGGCTGGCCAGGTCGTAGCGGGTCAGGCCCAGGGCCTCGCCCTCGGGCAGGATGTCGATGTGGAATTCGTCCTGGGTATCGCTGGCGCCGTTGCGGATATCGTACAGGCCCTGGTAGTGGCGCATGGCTTCCTCCAGTTCCTGGGAGGCGGCACGCAGGGTGTTGAAGTCCTTGTGCATCAGGTCGAAGGCGATGGTGGGACCGAACTTGGGACCGTCGGCGCTGGAGATGGCCATGACCTTGGTACCGTGAATATAGCCCACCTGCTGGCGCCAGCGCCGCTCGATCTCGCGGGTGCTGATGGAGCGCTGGTCCTCCTTGCTCAGCTCCACATCAATGCCGCCGGAAGTGCGGTCACTGCCGTAGGTGAAGATATATTTCACCAGTGAGCTCTCGCCGGTCTTGCGCTGGTAGTCCTGGTCCACCTTGCGCAGCGCCTGAGCCATGGTCTGGATGGCCGTCAGCGTGCGCTCCTCCGGTACGCCCTCGGTCATGGTGAGATCGGCGTGCAGGAATTCGCCGGGCACGTCGGGGGCCAGTACCGTGCGCACCACGCCCCCGGCCAGCAGTCCGGCGCAGAGAATCAAGCCGGAAAAAAAGATGGCCAGGGTGAGATAGCGATTGCGCACGCAGCGCTCGACAAAAGGCGAGTAGCGCTTGTTCACAAAGTCCGTGAGGCGCCGGTTGATGGCTTCCTGGCGGCGGTCGATCAGCAGCAGCAGGCGGTTGCGGGTGGGTTTGCTGTGGCCCAGGTGGGCCGGCAGGATCCACTTCGATTCCACCAGCGAAAAGGCCAGGCAGAGGATGACCACCCAGCCGCAGGCGGCGGGCATGGCGGCGAAAACTCCGTCCATGAACAGGGTGGGAGCGAAGGCGACAATGGTGGTCAGTACCCCGAAGGTGGCGGGGGTGGAAACCCGGTGGACACCGCTAATCACATTGTCGACGCTGTGGCCGTAGCGCTCGGTTTCGGTAAAGGCGCTCTCGCCCATGATGATGGCGTCGTCCACCACGATCCCCAGCACCAGGATGAAACCGAAGATGCTGATCATGTTCAGGCTGGCGTGGATATAGGGCGTGTTGATCATCGCCATGGCGCCGAGAAAGCACACCGGGATGCCGACCATCACCCAGAAGGCCAGCTTGATCTCCAGGAACAGGGCCAGAATGATGAACACCAGCAGGGCACCCATGGCCAGGTTGCTCAGCATCATGCCGAGGCGGCCCTTGAGGTAGTAGGTGATGTCCGACCACACGTCGAGGGAAATGCCCTCGGCCAGTTGCGCGCGCTTGTGCCCGACGTAGTCCTTGGCTACGTCGGCGGTTTCGATAATGTCCTGCTTGCCCATGGCGTAGACCAGGATGCCAAGCGAATAGCGGCCGTTGAACAGGGAGAAACCCGTGGCCTCCTCGAAGTCATCCTTCACCGTGGCGATATCGCCCAGCAACAGGCGGGTGCCGTCGGGATTGGTGCGCAGCACGATGTTCTCGAAGTCCTGCTGCACATAGGCCTGGCCCTGGGTGCGCAGGGCGATGTCGCCGTGCTCGGTGCGCACCGAGCCGGCGGGCAAATCCAGCGAGGAACTGGAGATACTGTTGGCCACCTGGCCCAGCGTGAGGTGGTATTCGCGCAGTAGCTGTTCGGAGATTTCGATGGAGATCTCATAGTCCCGCGCGCCGATAATGTCCACCGAGGAAATGGCCGGGTAGGTGAGCAGCTCGCGCCGTATCTCCTCCGCCAGGTTCTTCATGCTGCGTTCGCCCAGGGGGCCGGAGAGCTGCAGGGTCACCGCCGGGAATAGCAGCTCGGGCTGGCTGAGGATGGGCTTTTCCGCCTCTTCCGGGAAAAAGCGGATGGCATCGATACGGTTCTTGATGTCGTCCAGCAATTCGTTGATGTCGGTGCCATCGAGGGGCTCGATCATCACCCGGGCGTGGGACTCCAGTGCGTCGGATTCCACCCGCTTGATGCCGTCTACGTCGTTGATGGCGTCCTCGATCTTCAGCACGATGCCCTGTTCCACTTCCTCGGGCGGGGCGCCGGGATAGGACATGTCGATGAAGATCACATCGAGCTCGAAGTTGGGGAACATGGCGCGCTGGATGCTGAAGGCGCTGCCCAGGCCTATCACCAGGATCATCATCATCAACAGGTTCGCCGCCACCGGGTTGCGGGCGAACCAGGCGATCACACCGCCCCGTGTCTCTTGCGCCGCCATCAGTCCTCCAGGCTGGCTGCCGGGGAAGCCGCTACCGGCTCCCGCTCGTCCTGTTTGGCCGGGCTAGCCGGGGCCAGGCCGATAGCGTTGTTGCCGGCGCTGTCCGGCGTGACCGGGGTGTACTGGCGGTGCAGCTCGCTGCTGCGGATGCGCGACACCACGTCCACCCGGGAGCCGGTAAGGGC
>JBKDZQ010000436.1:0-8648 GCA_047971325.1 Parahaliea sp. | reverse complement strand
GGACGGCGGCGGACAAGGCCCTGTGGCGCTCCGGCCAGCAGGAGCAACGCCAGTACGCCGACGAGGTGCTGGCGCGCCTGGAGCCGGCGCCGGAGGGCTTCGAGCGCCTCGATTACGGCGCCCTGTCCTGTGACCCCCAGCGCTACCCCCTGCTGGCCTTTGGCAGCCGCGACTGGCAGGCCGCGCTGCCCTCGGCACTGGTCACCGGCGGCGTGCACGGCTACGAAACCAGCGGCGTGCTGGGTGCCATCCGCTTCCTGTACAGTGCCGCCGGCGCCTATCGGGGTCGTGTCAACCTGCTGGTGGTACCCTGCATCAGCCCCTGGGGCTTTGAGACCATCAACCGCTGGAACCCGCTGGCGATCGACCCGAACCGCTCCTTCGTCGCCGACAGTCCCGCCGAGGAGTCCGCGGCGCTGATGGCCCTGCTGGCCAGGCTGGGTCATCGCTTCGACCTGCACATCGACCTCCACGAAACCACCGACACCGACGGCAGCGAGTTCCGCCCGGCACTGGCCGCCCGCGACGGCAAGCCCATCGACCTGTGGGAGCACATTCCCGACGGCTTCTACCTGGTGGGGGACAGTGAAAACCCGGCGCCGGACTTCCAGGCGGCGGTGGTGCGGGCGGTGGAGCGCATCACCCACATCGCGCCGCCGGAGGCCGATGGCACCATCATCGGCGAGCCCATGCGACAGCACGGTGTCATCAACTACCCGGTGCGTGCCCTGGGCCTGTGCGCCGGCCTTACCGGTGCCAGCTACGTGACCACCACCGAGGTCTACCCGGACAGCCCGAAAGTTGATGAAGAAAACTGCATCCAGGCCCAGGTGGTGGCGGTGGTGGCGGCGGCGCTGGATTATATGCTGGGGCTGCGTGGAGGCTGAACAGCAGCCACCTTTTTAAAGTGCAGTTCGCAACCGTCAGCTCAGCGATCACCTGCTCGCGAGATTCGACCTCGCGCTGAAGACCTGATACCTCTTTCGTCAGCTCCAATTGTCCTGCGCGAGAACAAAGTCCTCACCAGGGGAAGCTTGCAGGAATAGCGGCCCTGGCCCGTCAGAGGATGGCCTGCTGATCCGGCTCCAGGCGCTCCACCAGTTGCCGGTGGAGGTTCTCCCCGAGCAGGTTCAGGCCGACATCTGGGCGGCGAACATCTCGATGAACACATCGTCGCCGGGCCCCTCCTCCGGTCGCTTCGCGACCGGAGGGTCGCCGGCCGCCTCGAAGTCGCGGTTGATCCCGCCCACGCTGATGGCCAGTCGCGACAGCGGGCCCTCGTCCAGCAAGCTGCTGCCAGTTGTGGAGCCTGGTGACATCCTGGCGCAACCGGTGGCCTGGGATACAGCTGCCTGCGCCTTCAGCCCGCCCAGGCCGTACTCCCGGGCCACCCGCAGCACGCTGCCGGCAATCACCCGAATGGTCACCGTGGCGCCCCGGATACAGTTCCGCCACTGGCGATTCCTGCGGTAGCCGCGGCTGTCAGTCTCTCCATATGGTCTGGTAAAGCGCAAACTGGGAGGTGGGGTGGTGAATGAAGCGCTTTTCGTCTTCGATCGCGCCAACCGCCACATCCGGGTGGGAGAGAAGGGCGATAGCGTCGTCGAGGCTGTCGAAGTAGGATTCGGCCAAACCGTCCATCGCCGGAAAATCCAGGCCGGTCCGCTGTGCCAGCTGCCGCGTTGCCGCCAGGTCCACATGGTCCTGGCGATAACGCACACCCGCCACCTGTTCGCCCAGTGCCGCGTGGCGATCAAACCAGTGGAACATGAATTCCTCGTGCGACAGCGAGGGGACACGCCGCAGCGCCATGATGACGTAGATCGACCCATCGCCGGCGGTGATGGCGATTTCACGGCCGGCAAAGACTGCGGCGTTGCGGCGGTCGATGCGCTCGCCCAGGGTTTCGATTACGGCGACGAGGGCGTCCGCCAGGGCAGCGCTTTGCGCTGCATCGCTCCTGCTCAGTTCGCAAGTGAAGTCGAAGGGTTTTGGACTGTCCACCATCAGGAGTTGATGCGGCAGGGGTGACATGTCACTGACGCGTCGACTGATGCGTCGGCTCAATGCCGGACCCTGGGCATCTGTCGTCCGCCGCAGCGTTGCGCGCATCAGCTCGAACAGCGTTTGCACATCGCTTGCGGAAACCGCATCGAAATACAGGCTTGCCTTGGTCAGGCCAACGCGGTGGTCCATGTTATCCGGCCTTCCTGGCGGGAATGGCGCAGACCGTGTTGGTGGCATCGAGTACGGCAAAGATCCGGCCGATGCCGATGAACTGGGCGACATCGAAGCACAGTTCAACAATTTCCTTTTCACTGAAAGATTCGTGCAGGCGGACAAAGTCCCCGTCGCCAACATCGAAATGGTTGGTGGCCATCTTCTGCGCGAAGGCGATGGCGGCTTTCTCGCGTTCGCTGAACAGCGCGGAGGATTCGGCTCGCGGCAGCGCGGCGACCAGTTCCTCGGTCAGGCCCTCGTCGATGGAATCCTGATAGCGACTTTGCAGGCAGTTGGCGCACTGGTTGATCTGGGCGATGGACAGGCGCACAAGCTCGACCAGCTTGCGCGACAGCAGGCCCTCCATCTGCAATTTCGAGTAAAAAGTGCTGAAAGCCTCGACAATATCGGGGCGGTGAGCCACCGCGCGCATGGCCGTGCCATCACCCACCATCTTCTCCATGTTGGTGACAATCTGCGCCATCTGCGGGTCCATTTCCGACAATTCCAGCAGCCGTATACGAGACATGTGCTGACACTCCACAATTGGCCTTATGCGGGCCTAGTTTGCACCAGTATAGAGAACCTGCGGGGTAAAGAGCCAGTGCAGCGATAACGGGATACATGCCCGAGCGAAGGACAATGGGTTAAAGACAACAAGGAGGCCGTGCCGGGGACAAAAACGCCCGGGCAACCTGATAGCTGCCCGGGGTTTAGAGATGGCGGTGGGCCAGGGATTCGAACCCCAGGAAGCTCACGCTTCAACGGTTTTCAAGACCGCCGCTTTCGACCGCTCAGCCAGCCCACCGAAAAACCGTATATCTTGTGTTTCGCGCCCGCTGGCGCGAAAGAAGGCGAAATTATACAGAGCTGTTGCGCGGACACAATAGCCGGGCAGCCAAAGTGTCCGCGCAAGGGCGTTTTCTGTCAGCCCTGACCGGCGGCCTCGCCGTAGCCTTTCACCGCGTCGTTGCTGGCCACCGCCGGCAGCGGGCCGCGGGGGTCGTTGACGGCGCGGGGGACGCTCCGGCCGCTGGGCTGGACCGCGGGGGCCACGATGTCGCTGAACAGGACCGGGTGAGCGGTGCTGATCTGCACCGCGGCCACCGGCTGGGGCGCAACACGGGGGTCGTTGACGGCGCGCCCGGCATCGGTGAGACCCGTGGTGACGACTGCCGGTGCGGCTTCAGTGAAAACGGTCTCGACGCGTGCCGGAGTCACCGCTTCCACAACGCCGCTGCCCGCTTCCACTGCGGGGGCGGGTGCCGGCTCGAAGGCTTGCGGCGGCGCGGTGGGCTCCGCAACTGCCTGTTCGAAGCTCTCCGCACGGGCTGTGGCCTGAGCCACACTCTCGGCCAGGGCCTCGGTTGCCAGATTGGCTGCGGGGGTCTCGAAGGACTCCACAGCGGTTTCCTGCACGCTTGCCGATTCCACGGCGGCCGTTTCAACCCTTTCAGCAGAGGCTCCGGCTTCGGCGATCACCTCGCTGACGGCATCCCGGCCGTCGGCATCTGAGGGCGCAGCCCCGGTTTCAGAACGGGCGAGGGCGGCACCTGCCACGGCGGCAGTGGCTGTCGCCGCCGCGCTGGCGACCAGCGCCTCGTCATCGCCGGCATCCTCCGGGCGCGGGCCGCGGTTGCGGCGACGGCGACGGGGTTCGTTGCGCCGGTCGGAGGGGCGCTTGCGGAGCCTGTTCTGAGCGCTGTCGTCGTCTCCCGTGTCCAGGTTGTCGTCGAGATCCTCGTCGCTGGTGTCGGCAGCGTCCGTCACTTCGTCCCGGGCGGGACGGCGACGGCGCTCCTGGTTGCGGTTGCGGCCATCGTCGTCGCGACGGCGGCGGCGCGGTGAGCTTTGCTCGTCGCTGTCCTCATCGCTGTCGCGGTTGTCGGCGGCCAGTTGCTGGGCATCCTGCGTCTGCAGGTCGCGATTCTCGCTATTGTTGCGATTGCGGCCGCGGCCACCGCGACGGCGGTTGCGATTGCGGTTGCGGTTGTTGGCCTGGGAATTGTCATCGTCCTGCTCATCGCTGTCCGCACGCGGACGGCGTGGCTTGCCCCGGCCGCTGTCGCCGGCGGAGTCTGGTCGTGCCTGGCCTGGCCGCGCCCTGTCGGCGGGTTTGGCAGACCTGACAGCCGTCCTGTTGCCGGCAGCAGCCTTGCTGTCGTCGGCGCCAAACAGTGCGCTCATCAGGCGGGTGAAGAAGCCGGCTTCGCTGGCCGGTTCCGGCTGCGCGGCCGTGCGCGGCTGCTGGCGGGGTTCATTGCGGGTGTTGTCGTCTTTTTCGGGGCGGGGTTGGCGGGGTTTCTCGGCTGGCGCTTCTTCCCGTGTTGATTCCGGCGCCGGTGCGGTGCGCTGCACGCCTTTCACGAGGGGTTCCTGCTGGGGCAGGGCAGCTTTGTGGGCATCGGAGATGGTGTCGGTTTCCGGCACCGTGATGTCGATTTTGTAGCTGACCGAGTCGGAGTCCACTTCGTCGTCGCGCAGGCGCTGTACTTCGAAGTGGGGCGTCTCCAGGTTCGGGTTGGGAATCACCAGGATGCGGGCGCCGGAGACCTGCTCGACTTCCGACAGCGCCTGGCGCTTTTCGTTGAGCAGGTAGGCCGCCACGTCCACCGGTACGATGCCGCGCACTTCGGCGCTGCGCTCCTTGATGGCTTCTTCCTCCAGCAGGCGCAGGATGGACAGGGCCAGCGACTTGGTGTCGCGAATAGTGCCCTGGCCGGTGCAGCGCGGGCAGATGATGGCGCTGGTTTCACCCAGGGAGGGGCGCAGGCGCTGGCGGGACATTTCCAGCAGGCCGAAGCGCGAAATGCGCCCCACCTGTACCCGGGCGCGGTCAATGGCCAGGGCGTCGCGCATGCGGTTCTCCACTGCCCGCTGGTTGCGGGGGGCGAGCATGTCGATGAAGTCGATGACCACCAGACCGCCCATGTCGCGCAGGCGCAGCTGGCGGGCGATTTCGTCCGCCGCCTCCAGGTTGGTCTGCAGGGCGGTGTCCTCGATGTCGGAACCCTTGGTGGCGCGGGACGAGTTGATGTCGATGGACACCAGGGCCTCGGTGGGATCGATCACAATGGAGCCACCGGAGGGCAGGCGCACCTCGCGCTGGAAGGCGGTTTCGATCTGTGCTTCTACCTGGAAGCGGTTGAACAGGGGAATGGAGTCTTCGTAACGGCGGATGCGGTTCCTGAAACGCGGCATCACCATGCTGACGAAGTCCTGGGCCTGCTGGTAGGCCTCGGTGGAGTCGATCAGCACCTGGTCGACATCATCGCGCAAATAGTCGCGAATGGCGCGAATAATGACGTTGCTTTCCTGGTACAGCAGCGCCGGTGCCTTGGCCGTGCCGTTGGCCTCGGTGATGGCCTGCCACAGCTGCAGCAGGTAGTTCAGATCCCACTGCAGCTCTTCCCCGGTGCGGCCGACGGCGGCGGTGCGGGTGATCACCCCCATGCCGTTGGGCACTTCCAGGGTGGCCAGGGCCTCCCGCAGGTCGCTGCGGTCGTCGCCCTCGATACGGCGCGAGATACCGCCGGCGCGGGGATTGTTGGGCATCAGCACGATGTAGCGCCCGGCCAGGCTGATGAAGGAGGTGAGGGCGGCGCCCTTGTTGCCGCGCTCCTCCTTGTCCACCTGGACGATGACCTCGGTGCCTTCCTTGAGCACGTCACGGATCTTCATGCGGCCGTCCATGGAGCCGGGGTCGCGGTAGAAGTATTCGCGGGCGATTTCCTTCAGCGGCAGAAAACCGTGGCGCTCGGCGCCAAAGTCGACGAAGGCGGCTTCCAGGCTGGGCTCAACCCGGGTGATTCTGCCCTTGTAGACGTTGGATTTTTTCTGCAGGCGGTTTCGATTCTCGATATCCAGATCGTACAGACGCTGGCCGTCGACCAGCGCAACGCGCAACTCCTCTGGCTGGGTTGCGTTGATGAGCATTTTCTTCATGTTGCCATAATACCTGTGTCACACAGGCCTGGCGGGGCGGGAATCAGTCACTGGCCGGCACGGGCCGGGCATATGGAGAGCCTTGAAACAAAGGGGTTGGCGCCCTGTGCGCGCTGCGTTTCCTCTGCGCAGGCTCTGCGCAATACGTTCAGGTGCTCAATCATCATTGCACCGGAATGCATGGGCATCCGGTAACGCTGCGGCCGGTTGCGGGTAGCACCCGGGCGGCCTTTTTGGTAGTGTCGTAGCACCTGAAACCTGCGACCACACTGTGATATTCCTTAAACTGATTCTTAGTCCCGGCAGGTGTCCTGCGCGGTGAATGTTGTGTCGTCGCGAGACCTTCCCGGGCGGCTTGTTCTACCGGCGAACGGGGGCGCGTCGACAACCCGTACTGAGTTGTGGCCTGAGCTGGCGGAGCCGTGCGACTGCATCGGCAGGCCCTTCCTTCGCCAGTATCGTAAGCTCCCACTGTCACAATCGACAGGGGCGGCCACGGCCGGGACTATAGCAGCAAAGGACAGGTGCATCAATCTCATGGCGGTTGCCTGTCGATGAATGTGAATGAATAGAACCCGTACCCCCGAGCTCGGCGCCCCCGGCGCGACCGTGCAATTTGTGACCATCGAGGCGGAGGACGCCGGCCAGCGCCTGGACAACTACCTGCTGCGCATCCTCAAGGGTGTGCCCAGGACCCGCGTTTATCGCGGCCTGCGCAAGGGCGAGTTCCGGGTCAACAAGGGCCGGGTGAAGGCCGACTACCGCCTGCAGCCGGGGGATGTACTGCGCATTCCCCCGGTGCGGCAGGCGGCAGAGGGCGAAGCCGCGCCGGTGCCGGGCTTCTGGACCGAGGCGCTCGGCCGCCGTCTGGTCTATGAGGACGAGGACCTGCTGATCATCGACAAACCCTCGGGGTTGGCGGTGCACGGCGGCTCCGGGCTCAGTTTCGGCCTGATCGAGTGCCTGCGACAGATGCGTCCCCGGGACCGGCGGCTGGAGCTGGTGCACCGCCTGGACCGCGACACTTCCGGTCTGGTGATGGTGGCGCGCAAGCCGGCCGCCCTGCGGGAACTGCATCGTCTGCTGCGCAGCAACCAGGTGGACAAGCGCTACCTGGCGCTGGTCGTCGGCCAGTGGCCGCAGCGGCTGGGCGTGGTGGAGGCACCGCTGGAGAAGAACGTGCTGCAGTCTGGCGAGCGCATGGTGCGGGTGAGCGCCGCCGGCAAGCCCTCGGTCACCGCCTTTGGCGCCGTGGAACGCTTGGGCCGGGCCACGCTGGTGGAGGCCAAACCGGTTACCGGGCGCACTCACCAGATTCGCGTCCACGCCCGCCACGCTGGTCACCCGCTGCTGGGCGATGCCAAATACAGCGACCCGCGCAGCGAGGAACTGAGCCGAGAGCTGGGCCTCAAGCGGCTCTTCCTGCACGCCAGCTCGCTGGCTTTCACCCTGCCGGGACAGGGCATGGTCAAGGTGGAGGCGGGGCTTGACCCGGAACTTGAATCCTTATTAGGGAAGATGCATAATAAACTGACATGATTGCAATATTTGATTGGGATGGAACGCTTTGCGACTCCGTCGATGGCATCGTGCTGGCGATGCGCACGGCGGCGGACGAACTGGGTATAGCGACACCAGCGGAGGCGGCGGTGCGCGACATCATCGGCCTGGGCCTGTCCCAGGCCATGGAGCGCCTGTTTCCGGCCATGGAAGGGGCAGCCCGGGAGGCCATGGTCGGCACCTATTCCCGTCACTATATGGAGCTGACCAGCGGCCCGCCGCGGCTGTTCGCCGGCGCCCGCGAGATGCTTGCCAGCCTGCGGGAGGCGGGCTGGGAGCTGGCGGTGGCCACCGGCAAGAGCCGCCGGGGGCTGGACCGGGTGCTGCGGGGGGCGGCCATGGAAGGGGTCTTTGTGAGCACCCGCTGTGCCGATGAGACCCGCTCCAAGCCCGATCCGCTGATGCTGTGCGAAATCCTTGCCGAACGTGGCAAAACCACCGGGGAGGCGGTGATGGTGGGGGACAGCGAGTACGACCTGGAGATGGCCGCGCGGCTGGGTATGGCCGCCATCGGCGTCAGCTACGGCGTGCACTCGCCCGGGCGGCTGGCCCGGCACCGGCCCCGGGCCATTATCGATCAGCTGGCGGAGTTGCCGCCGTTGCTGGGTTCTGGCGCGGTCAGCAGCGGGTAGCCGTGCTCCCGCAGCAGCCGGCTGAGAGCGATCAGTGGCAGGCCCTCCAGGCTGGTGGGGTCGTTCCCGGTCAGGCGCTCGAACAGGGTGATGCCCAGGCTCTCCCACTTGAAACTGCCGGCACAATCGTAGGGGGTGTCCCGGCGCAGGTAATGCTCGATCTCCGGCCCGGTCAGCGGGCGAAAATCCACGGTGAAGGGCTCGGTGTGGGTGGTGTCGATACCGGGACCGACCAGGCTCACGGCGGTGTAGAAGTGCACGGTCCTGCCACTGCAGGCTTGCAGCTGGGCT
>JBKDZQ010000435.1:0-2932 GCA_047971325.1 Parahaliea sp. | reverse complement strand
TCCGGCCGCGAGGGCGGGCGCACGCAGGTGGCGTACACCCGCGACTGGCTGGAAGGCTGTTCCGGCCAGGCCCAGCGCCGCCGTTGGTATGAGCACACCCAATCGCTCGCCGGGGTCTGTGCCGGCGAGGACCCGCGCCGGCGGGTGGCCTGGGGTGGTCCGGACATGAGCGTCCGTTCCTGCATCAGCGCCCGGCAGATGGAAACCTGGTCCCACGGGCAGGCGGTGTTCGACCTGCTGGGTCTGGTGCGCGAGGACGGTGACCGCCTGCGCAACATCGTGGTGATGGGCGTCAACACCTTCGGCTGGAGCTTCGTGACCAACGGGCTGGAGGTGCCCGCTGATGCACCGCGGGTACAACTGCGTGCACCCTCCGGCGATACCTGGCAGTGGAACACCGAACAGGCGGATAACCTCATTGCCGGCTCCGCCGTGGAGTTCTGCCAGGTGGTGACGCAGACCCGCAACGTGGCCGATACCGAACTGGAAGTACAGGGCGATATCGCCCGGCAGTGGATGACCATCGCCCAGTGTTTCGCCGGGCCGCCGGAGCCACCGCCCCCGCCGGGCACCCGTTTTCGTATCACCTGATGTCCTGAACCCACGGGAGCCCGGGGCATCATGACCCACGCCGGCGGTCGCGGCAAATGGCTGACTCTCATCCTGCTGATGCTGGTCGGGCTGTTCAACTACATCGATCGTTTGAGCATGTCCATCCTGCAGGTGCCGATCAAGGCGGAGATGGGGCTGTCGGACACCCAGATCGGCATCCTCACCGGGCTGGCCTTCTCCCTGGTGTACACCACCATGTCGGTGCCGATCGCCCGCCTGGCCGACCGCTACTCCCGCAAGCTGGTCATCCTCTGCGCCCTGGTGGTGTGGAGCCTGATGACCGCCGCCTGCGGCTTGGCAACGGGTTTTCTTGTGCTGGCGGTACTGCGCATGGGGGTGGCCATCGGCGAGGCGGGCTGCGTGCCGGCCTCCCACGCCATCATCTCCGACACCTTCCGCTTCGATGAGCGCGCCCGGGCCCTGGCTGCCTACGGTCTGGTGTTCCCGGTGGGTACGCTGCTGGGGTTTGCCGCCAGCGGCTGGCTGAGCGAGGCCCTGGGCTGGCGCCAGACCTTCGTGGTGCTGGGTCTGGCCGGGCTGGGGCTGGCGCCGGTGGTGATGCTCTACCTGAAGGAGCCCCGGCGCGGCGCCAGTGATCTCCCCGTGGGGGGTGGAGAGACGCCGGTGCAGCCCGGTGCGGGGGGCGTCGAAGCGGCGGGTGCCGGCGAAGAGCGCAACCCGGCTCGCAGCATGAGTACGCTGCAGGCGCTCAGGCAGTTGTGGGGGTCGCGGGCGTTCTGCTATCTGGTGGTCGGCTCGTCGATACTGTCCTATCCCCTGCACGCCTCGATGGTGTGGAACACCGCGTTCTATCACCGCAGCTTTGCCATGCCGATTGCCGAGCTGTCGGTCTACCTGGCCCTGCTGGCCGGTGGCGCCGGTGGCTTGGGCCTGTATTGCTTCGGCTCGCTGGCGGACCGGCTGGGCAGGCGCGACCCGCGCTGGTACCTGTGGATTCCGGCCCTGTCCGGGCTGGCTCTGCTGCCCGCCATACTGGCCCAGTACCTGTGGGCGCCCACGGCCCGGCTCTCGCTGCTGGTCGGGGTGGTCACCGTCGCCCTGATGAACGCCTTCCTGGCGCCAATGATGGCCATGTGCCAGGCCCTGGCGGCGCCCCATCTGCGCTCCCTGGCGTCGGCCTCGGCGGTATTTACCGCGGGCTTGCTCGGCACCGTGCTCGGACCGGTCATCACCGGGATTGTCAGCGATCTTTTGCAGCGGCACAGCGCACTCGGTGAGGAAGCGCTGCGCTATGCTATTTTAACCACCCTGGTGGCGGCGCTGCTCGGTGCGGTCCTGCTGTTGCGGGGGGCGAGATTTCTGGCCGGGGATTTACGCCGGGCGAGGTCGATGGCCACGTTGCCGGCCTGAACCCGCGAGCGTGCGCTGGCGGATGGTTGCGGTTTGCCGCCGCCCGCTCTGCCGCCGCGAGAAGCTTGCGGCGGCTCCCGCTGAGGATGTAGTATGCTAAACATACTAATACGTCGCATATTTGACAGCAATAACAACCCCTGGCTCACAAAGCCCATGCCCGTGTTCGCCGGCGGGGCTTGCGGGACTGAGCCACTCGCTTTGTCACGGAGACCAACATGCTTGCAGACAACACCCCCATTATCGTAGGTGCCGGCCAGATCACTGAACGGCTTGAGAATGACGACTACCGCGGCCTGTCCAATGTCGAGCTGGCGGTGGAGGCCTGCCGGCTGGCGTTGGCGGACGTGCAGGGCGCCGACCTGCTGGGGCGGATCGACACCGTCGCCGCCCTGCGCACCTTCGAACACACCTCGCCCCAGTACAAGAACCCCTTTGGTATTTCCAACAACTTCCCCCATTCCATCGCCCGCCGCCTGGAGGTCAGGCCCCAGCGCGCGATCTGGGCCAAGGCTGGTGGTGATTCGCCGCAGATGCTGTGCGCCGAGCTGTGCGAGAAAATCAGCGCCGGCGAAGTGGGCACGGCGCTGCTGGTGGGGGCGGAGGCCATTTCCACCACCCGCCATCTGGCCAGCCAGCAGGCCAGTGCCGACTGGGCGGAGGACATCGACGCACCGGTGGACGACCGCGGCCTGGGCCTGAAAGGGCTGAAGATGCGCTATGCCGTCCAGCACAAGATCCTCGCTGGTCCGGACGCCTACGCCCTGCTGGAAAATGCCCGTCGCCACCGGCTCGGTCTGTCGCGGGACGATTACCGCCGGCAGATGGCCGAGCTGTTCGCGCCCTTCAGCGCGGTGGCAGCCAACAATCCCTACTCCACGGCGCCCAAGGCCTACGATGCCAGGACCCTGGCCACGGTGACCCAAAGCAATCGCATGATTGCCGACCC
>JBKDZQ010000434.1:0-10179 GCA_047971325.1 Parahaliea sp. | reverse complement strand
GCAAGCGCGCCTGTCGCGCCTAGGGCCCCTTCAACTTGAGATTGTCGTAGGTAGCCAGATGCCCTCCGATGCGAGGTCCCGGTCTCCGGCACCGCGGGGCGAGACCGTAAGCGACAGGGATGTCGCGATCGAGCCCCCAGGGAGAGCCCACCCCGCTTTATCGGGTGCGGGTTTACGGCGTGTCTCGCCCCGCGGTGCCGGAGACAGGGACCGGCGGGCAGGACATATCAAGTTGAAGGCGTGCTAATGGCCTCACAATGAAGGCCCTGCTGCAGCGGGTAAGTCGCGCCGCGGTCCATGTGGAGGGCGAGTGCGTGGGGGAAATCGGCCCCGGCCTGCTGGTATTGCTGGGCCTGGATCGGGGCGACGATGACGTTCGGGCGCAGAGGCTGCTCGACAAGGTGCTGGCCTACCGGGTCTTTGCCGATGACCAGGGTCGCATGAACCGCAGCGTGACCGACACCGGCGGCGGGGTGCTGCTGGTGTCCCAGTTCACCCTGTCCGCCGACACCCGCAAGGGCCTGCGCCCGAGCTTCTCCGGCGCCCTGCCGCCGGCGCAGGCCGAGGTGCTCTATGAGTCCATTCTGGTGCGATTGCGCGAGCGCCATCCCCGGGTGGCTGCCGGGCGTTTCGGTGCCGACATGCAGGTCTCGCTGGTGAACGATGGGCCGGTGACTTTCCTGCTGGAGATTGGCGACTGAGGACAGTTCGCGCTTCGCCGTTCAGGTGGCGGGTGCGTAGAGCATGTGAATGTGGAGAATCCCGTCTTCCAGGTAGACCTCACCTGCGCTGATAAAGCCCACGCTGCCGTAGAAATCCTGCAGATGGGCCTGGGCGCCGATCTGGATGCCGCTGCCCGGCCACCGGGCCAGGTTGAAGTCGATGCCCCGCTGCACCAGCCCGCCCCAGTTGCAGGCCGCGGGCCTCGGGGGCGACCACCACGCGCCCCAGGGCGCTCTGGGGATAGGCCAGTCCGGGCGGCAGGCAGCGCTGGGTGGCGAGCAGGGTGTCGCCGCGCCAGCACAGCAGGTGGAAGGCGCACTGGTCCAGGTCGTCCAGGTCCAGGTAGGGGCAGTTCTGCTCCACCACGAAGACCCGCTGGCGCAATTGCAGGCAGGCGTAGAGCTCCGCCGGCGTGAACTCGGCGAAGGGGCTCAGTTGCCAGCGCAGGGCGTTGTGGTCACCGCCCGTCATGGCTGCTCCCTTTGACCGGGGGCGGCCCCTTAGTGATGGTGGCCGCCTGCGCCGTGGGCGTGGCCGTGGCTGAGTTCCTCCCGGCTGGCCTCGCGTACCTCGAGCACCTCGATATCGAAGGTCAGGGTCTGGCCGGCCAGGGGGTGGTTGGTGTCCACGGTGGCCGAGTGACGCCCCACTTTCAGTACGGTAACCGCGTGGCGGCCGGCGCTGGTATTGAGATGGACGATCATGCCCGGGCGCAGGCGCCCGTTGAACAGCAGGTGTTTAACCGGCACCTTGCGCTCCCGGTTGGGCTCCGGTTGGCCGTAGGCCTGTTCGGAGTCGAGGGTGATGCTGATAGTGTCGCCGGCGCCCAGGCCCTCCATGGCATCCTCCAGCGCGGGCAGGATGTTGTCGGCCCCGTGGAGATAGGCGGTGGGCTCGCCGTCGCGGGAGGTTTCCACCTCCTCGCCGCGTTCGTTACGCACGGTGTGATGGAAGGTGGCGACGCAATTTTGGCGGATATTCACGGAAATTCTCCTGAAAAAGTCGAAAAATTCTACCACGTTGCGCCCTCGGTCACGCCCTGTATTCCACTGGGGGCGCAGTTGGGACTATACTCGGGCGCTATGGCCATGGTTGTTGCAGTGGCGGTAGTCTGTGCGGGACGAACAGCGATGATGGGGCCACCAGAGCTTCACATATAACAGGGGCAACAATGTTAGCGAACACCGAGCTTACACAGGATTTCAACCGCCTCAACCAGCAGCACAAGGAACTGGTTGGCGCCCTGCTGGACGTGGTCAATATTCCACCTGTACGGGTGGAGGTGGAGGCCACGCCGGAGGGCAATTTTCGCGGTTTTGACGGCGGCAAGTTCTACACCGTCGACAGTGGTTCCATCAGTGCCCGCTATCGTGGCCGCACCGTGTACTTCCTGGAAGAGGGTGACATGCTGCTGCCGGATATTGCCGGCCTCAACAATCGCGATGTCACGGTGTTCTACGGCAGCGAGGCCGGCGCCAGCCTGCACAGCTACCCGGCGCTGGAGTTCATGCAGCGGGTATTTGCCGAACCGGCGGCCATCAAGCTGTGGACGCGCCTGCTGATCACCTACGCCGGCATGCTGCTGCGGCTCACCGCGGCCCGCTCCTACGAGGACAACGAGGCGACGCCGGGTTTCGAGATTTATGAGGCCGGAGAGGTTATCATCCGCCAGGGAGAGCGGGCGGACTACGTGTTCAACCTGTCTTCCGGCTCCGCCGAGGTATTGGTGGACGATGTGCCGGTGGGGCGCATCGGCGAGGGCGAAATCTTCGGCGCCATGGCGGCGCTGACCCACGCCGACCGCAGTGCCACGGTGCGCGCCGATACCCGCTGCGCGGTGGTCAAGGTGCCCAAGGAGCAGTTTACCGACCTGATCAAGAGCAACCCGGCCACCATCCACAGCCTGCTAATCGACATGGCCAACTCCATTGTCCATCTCAACGGGCAGCTGGTGGGCCTGCACAGCAACAGCTTTCAAACCATCCAAACCTGACCGGCCCCGGTTATCCGGGAGATCGGTAACCGCCGCCCGCCAGGCGGCGGTCGCGGTTTTAAACACGAGTCAGTCATAGGACGAGTAAAACCATGTCCGACATCCTGGAACTGGATTCCGACGGCACCGAGCAGGTGTCACTGAAGCAATACGCCGAGAAGGCCTACCTGGACTACTCCATGTACGTCATTCTCGACCGCGCCCTGCCGCACATCGGCGACGGCCTGAAACCGGTGCAGCGGCGCATCGTCTATGCCATGAGCGAGCTGGGCCTGAAGGCCAGCGCCAAGTTCAAGAAGTCCGCCCGCACCGTGGGCGATGTGATCGGCAAGTTCCACCCCCACGGCGACGGCGCCGCCTACGAGGCCATGGTGTTGATGGCCCAGCCCTTCAGCTACCGCTACCCGCTGGTGGATGGCCAGGGCAACTGGGGCTCGCCGGACGATCCCAAGTCCTTCGCCGCCATGCGCTACACCGAGTCGCGGCTGACCGCCTACGCCGAGGCGCTGCTGGGCGAGCTGGGCCAGGGCACAGTGGACTGGGTGCCCAATTTCGATGGCACCCTGGATGAGCCGGCGGTGCTGCCGGCCCAGGTGCCCAATGTGCTGCTCAACGGCATCACCGGCATCGCCGTGGGCATGGCTACCGATGTGCCGCCCCACAACCTGCGAGAGGTGGTGAACGCCGCCGTGCACCTGCTGGAGTCGCCCCGGGCCACCGTCGCCGAGCTGTGCCAGCATGTGCGCGGCCCCGACTACCCCACCGAGGCGGAGATCGTCACCCCGCGCCAGGAAATCCTCGCCATATACGAAAGTGGCCGCGGCGGCATGCGCATGCGCGCAGTGTGGGAGCGGGAAAACGGCGATATCGTGGTGCGGGCGCTGCCCTACCAGGTGTCCGGCTCGCGGGTGCTGGAGCAGATCGCCCAGCAGATGCAGGCCAGGAAGCTGCCCATGGTGGCCGACCTGCGGGATGAGTCCGACCACGAGAACCCCACCCGGCTGGTGATCGTGCCGCGTTCCAGCCGGGTCGACGTGGAGGGGCTGATGAGTCACCTGTTCGCCACCACTGACCTGGAGAAAACCTACCGGGTCAACCTCAACCTGATCGGCATCGACGGCCGCCCGGCGGTAAAATCCCTCGATGTCATCCTGCGGGAGTGGCTGAGTTTCCGCACCGGCACCGTGCGCCGCCGGCTGGAACACCGGCTGGACAAGGTGCTCAGGCGCCTGCACATCCTGGAGGGCTACCTGGTGGCCTTCCTCAACATCGACGAGGTGATTCATATCATCCGTACCCAGGACAAGCCCAAGCCGGCGCTGATGGCGCGCTTCGGTATCAGCGACACGCAGGCGGAGGCCATTCTTGAACTGAAACTGCGTAATCTGGCCAAGCTGGAGGAGATGAAAATCCGCGGCGAGCAGGATGAGCTGGCCGCCGAGCGGGAAAAGCTCGAACTGACGCTGGGCAGTGAGGCACGGCTGAAAACCCTGATCAAAAAGGAACTGATCGCCGCCGCCGAGCAGTACGGCGACGACCGTCGTTCACCGCTGGCGGAGCGCGAGGAGGCCCGGGCCTTCTCCGCCCTGGAGCTGATGAGCGCCGACCCCATCACCGTGGTGCTCTCCGACAAGGGCTGGATTCGCGCCGCCAAGGGCCACGATATCGACCCCGGCACCCTCAGCTACAAGTCCGGCGACGCCTTCAAGCTGGCGGTGCACGGGCGCAGTAACCAGCCGGTGGTGATCCTCGACTCCACCGGCCGGGCCTACAGCCTGGCCTCCCACAACCTGCCTTCGGCCCGGGGCCAGGGCGAGCCGGTGACCGGCAGGATCAGCCCACCTTCGGGCGCTACTTTCGAGGGCCTGATGATGGGTGCCGACGACCAGCTCTGTCTGCTGGCCTCGGACGCCGGTTATGGCTTCGTGGCGAGGTTCGGCGACCTGCAGTCCAAGAACCGCTCCGGCAAGGCCGCCCTGAGCCTGCCCGCGGGTGGCAGGGTGATGCAGCCGGCCATCATCGATGGGTCGGCAGAGCAATCCTGGGTGGCGGCGGTGTCCAATGAGGGGCGCCTGCTGGTGTTCCCCCTGGCCGACCTGCCACAGATGGCCCGGGGCAAGGGCAACAAGGTTCTTGGCATTTCCTCGGCGCGGGTGCAGGCGCGGGAGGAGTTTCTGGTGTCGGTGCAGGTGCTTACAGCGCAGCAGTCGCTGGTGATCCGTGCCGGCAAACGTCATCTGACGCTGAAATTCGCCGAACTGGAACATTACCGCGGGGAACGCGGCCGGCGCGGCAACAAGTTGCCGCGGGGCTTCCAGAAGGTGGACGGGATGGCGGTCGAGGGTTGACGGCGGCCCCGCAGGCCGGTGGCGGGAAGCCTCGATAAGGCGCCCGCGAGGCGGTACCTGGTCCGGCGGGCGAGGTCAGCGCAGCGAGATCACCGGCCAGCCCACCTGTTCGGCGTGGGCGCGCAGGGCGGGGTCCGGGTCCACCGCCACCGGATTGTCCACCTGCGACAGCAGCGGCAGGTCGTTGTGCGAGTCGGAGTAGAACCAGGCGCCGTCCAGGCTTTCCCCCTGGGCCTGGCGCCAGGCTGCCAGTCGGGTCACCTTGCCCTGGCCAAAGGAGGGCGTGCCCACCGGCTCACCCGTATAAAATCCATTGACGCGCTCCGCCTCGCAGGCCAGCAGGTCTGCTATGCCCAGTGCCGCCACGATGGGGCCGGTAATGAATGCGTTGGTGGCGGTGATCACCAGCAGGCGGTGTCCCAGGCCGCGGTGGCGCTCGATCAGTGCCTGCGCCGCCGGCAGCGTGAGCGGCGCGATCACCGTGGCCATGAAGTCCGCGTGCCAGGCCGCCAGCTGCCGTGGGTCGCGGCCCGCCAGCGGGGCGAGGGCGAAGCGCAGGTAGGCCTGGATATCCAGTTGCCCGGCCTGGTAGGCGCGGTAGAACTGCTCATTGCGCTCGGCGAAATCGCTGGTGTCGACCAGGCCCCGGTCGCACAGATAGCGGCCCCACAGATGGTCGCTGTCACCGGCGATGAGGGTGTTGTCGAGATCGAAAATGGCAAGGGTCACGGCGGCCTCCGGTCGGCGGCGCAGGATAGCCTGTCCACGGCTATAGTGTAAATTTCTCAGACACTGGAAAGTGTGGAACAATAAACGGTCGACAATTTCAGGCGGCGTGAAGGCGGTGATCGATTCCGAAGGCTATCGGCCCAACGTGGGCATTATGCTCGCCAATGGCGAGGGCCGGCTGTTGTGGGCGCGCCGTGTGGGCGGCAGGGATGCCTGGCAATTCCCCCAGGGGGGGATCAATCACGGTGAATCCACCGAGCAGGCCCTGTATCGGGAACTGTACGAGGAGATTGGCCTGCAATCCGCAGAGGTGGAGATTCTCGGCTCCACCCGCGGCTGGCTGCGCTATCGGCTGCCCAGGCGTTTCATTCGCAACGGCCAGAAACCGCTATGCATCGGCCAGAAGCAGAAATGGTTCCTGCTGCGCATGCTCGCCGACGACAGCGCCGTGCGCCTGGATTGCAATGACAGGCCCGAATTCGACCACTGGGAGTGGGTGAGCTACTGGTACCCGCTGGACCAGGTGGTGTCTTTCAAGCGCGAAGTGTACCGACGCGCCCTCAAGGAAATGGCGCAGGTCATGGGGCGGCACATCCCGGAGCGCCGGCAGTGATGCTCGAAACCCTGCGTCACATCGTCCAGGAGGTCAATGCCGCCGAGGGCCTGAACGAGGCGCTGGAGATCATCGTGCGCCGGGTGCGTGATGCCATGGGCACCGAGGTGTGCAGCGTCTACATGCGCGAGTCCGGCAGCGACAGCCTCATTTTCCGCGCCACCGAGGGGCTCAACAAGGCGCTGGTGGGGCAGGCCCGCCTGGCGCCCGGCGAGGGGTTGGTGGGGCTGGTGGCGACCCGCGGGGAGCCGGTCAACCTGGAGGACGCGGAAACCCACCCCAGCTACCAGTTCCTGCAGAACCTGGGCGAGGAAGCCTTCCACGCCTTCCTCGGTGTACCCATCATCCACCAGCGCGACGTGCTGGGGGTGCTGGTGGTGCAGCAGGCCCACCGCCGCCGCTTCGACGAGGACGAGGAAGCCTTCCTGGTGACCATGTCGGCCCAGCTTGCCGGGGTGATCGCCCACGCCCAGGTAACCGGGGCGGTGCCGTTGCGGGGCGGGGTGTATCCCGCCGGTCCGGCCAAGATCAGCGGGATTCCCGGCGCCCCCGGCATCGCCATCGGCACCGCGGTGGTGGTGTCGCCGGTGGCCGATCTCTACGCCGTGCCCAGCAAGACCGTGACCAACCGGCGCCAGCAGATGCGCGCCTTCCGCGAGGCGCTGGCGGCGGTGCAGGGCGACATCCGCAAGGTGTCCGATAACCTGCGGGACGAAATGAGTGTCGAGGACCACGCCCTGTTCGATGTCTATCTGGGCATTCTCGACGACTCCGCCATCGGCGGTGAGGTAGCCGCCCTGATCAAGGCCGGGGAGTGGGCCCAGGGTGCGCTCAGTCAGGTGATGGTCCAGCATATCCGCCACTTCGAGCGTATGGAGCACAGCTACCTGCGCGAGCGCGCGGTGGATGTGAAGGACCTGGGCAGCCGGGTGCTGGCCTACCTGCAGGCCAGCGAGGGCAATCGCGAAGCCGTTTACCCTGACAACTGCATCCTGGTTGGCGAGGAGCTGACCGCCTCGTCCCTGGGCGAAGTGCCGCGGGACAAACTGGCCGGACTGATCTCCGTGTGCGGCTCCGGCAATTCCCATGTGGCCATTCTGGCCCGGGCCATGGGTATTCCCACCGTCATGGGCGCCGTGGACCTGCCCTTCACCCGCCTGCAGGATCGTGAGCTGATTGTCGACGGCTACCAGGGGGAGGTCCACCTCAACCCGCTGCCGGAAGTGCGCCAGCGTTTCCAGCAACTGCTGGACGAGGATCTGGCCAGCTCCAGGGATCTGGAGCCGCTGCGCGACCTGCCCTGCGAGACTCTCGACGGTCACCGCCTGCCCCTGTGGGTCAATACCGGATTGATGGTGGATGTCAGTCGTTCCCTGGAGCAGGGCGCCGAGGGGGTGGGGCTGTACCGCACCGAGGTGCCCTTCCTGTTGCGCGATCGCTTTCCCAGTGAGGAGGAACAGCGCCAGATCTACCGCGAGCAGTTGCAGGCCTTCGCCCCGCGGCCCGTGACCATGCGCACGCTGGACATCGGCGGCGACAAGGCCCTGCCCTATTTTCCCATCGAGGAGGACAATCCCTTCCTGGGTTGGCGCGGCATTCGTGTCACACTGGACCATCCGGAGATTTTCCTGGCCCAGGTGCGCGCCATGATCAAGGCCAACGAGGGTCTGGACAACTTGCGCATCATGTTGCCCATGGTGAGCAATATCGACGAGCTCGAAGAGGCTATCCGGCTGATCCGCCGCAGCCACGCAGAGCTGTTGCAGGACGGCGTGCAGGGCCCGTTGCCGTCCATCGGGGTGATGGTCGAGGTGCCCTCGGCGGTATACCAGGCGCGGTCGCTGGCGCGGCGGGTGGACTTTCTGTCGGTGGGCAGCAATGACCTGACCCAGTACCTGCTGGCGGTGGACCGCAACAACTCCCGGGTGGCGGATCTCTACCACACCTTCCATCCAGCGGTGCTGCAGGCCCTGGTGCAGGTGGCGGAGGCGGGGCGCGCCGAGGGCCGCCCGGTCAGCATTTGTGGCGAGCTGGCGGGCGACCCGATGGGCGCGGTGCTGATGCTGGCCATGGGCTACAGCGTGCTGTCAATGAATGCCACCAGCCTGCCGCGGGTCAAGCAGGTGCTGCGCAGCATCACCCATGCCCAGGCTTGCCAGGTGCTGACAGATGTCATGGCCATGGAGGATGCGGGCCGCGTGGTGGAGCGCCTGGAACGCCTGATGCGTGACTGTGGCTTGCAGAAGGTCAGTCGCAGCGCGGTGGTGGGCGGTGGGCGCTGATCAGGCGACGGTCACCGTAAAGGCGGCGGTCCGCTCGCCACCGGGGGCGCCGCCCGCGCGGTAACTGAGCTCGCGCCACCGCACACTCCCGTCGTTACCCCACAGCAGTGTGGTACTGGAGCGGGTGCCGTAGGGGCCGGCGTCGATGAACTGGGCCGACAGCTGGCGGTCCATGACCTCGCGCAGGCCCAGGGGGTGCAGGGCGGATTCATCGGCCAGGCGCCGGTCGGCCACCGCGGCCAGCAGGCGGGTGTGGTCCACCTCGCCGTCGAGCAGTGTGCGCAGGTGTGCTTTGCCCAGCTCCACCTTGGGCCAGGGCGTATCCAGGCTGGCATTGCTGAGGCCGTAGAGGCCGGGTGCGAGCCGTCGCGTGCCACCGTGGTCCCCACGCTCCCGATTGCTGTTGCTCCAGTACCAGAGACCGTCGCGGTCGCCAAACAGCAGGTTGAATCCGGCGTATTCGCTCTCGTCGACTTGCTGCCGCGCCAGCCACTGTGCGGCCGGCTGCTCGCTGGTCAGCCAGTTCAGGGTCAGTTCGCCACGGGAGCGGCGCGCGGTGACAGCGGCCCGGCTGGGATCTCGGTAGTTGGTGATGGCGGCGAAGCGGCCGCCGCGGGTGATGCCCATCCAGGTGCCGCCGGCCTCCAGGTCCCGGCCCGCCAGCAGGCCCGGCCGGTCCGCCCAGAAGGCGGCGGGGGCGGTGGGCCGGCGGTGGAACTCGTCGCGATTGGACGCCATCAGCAGATGGTAGCCGGGGTGGGCGCGGTAGGCGAAGATGATCAGGCACATGTGGCGACAATATCACCTGAAGGCGTGCTGGCGCAGCCCGGACAATTGAGAATCCGTCTTCGCTGGCCGATAATGGCCGCCGAATGTTGTGGGCAGTCGCCGATTGCCTTGCGCCCCGAAGAAACCACCAGCCGGACCGCGAGCCCCATGCTGCCCTATCCCCAGATCGACCCCATCGCCTTTTCCATTGGCCCTGCGAAGGTGCACTGGTATGGCCTGGCCTACCTGGCTGGCCTCACCTTCGCCTGGTGGCTGGGGGTGCGGCGCAGCGCCATGCCCTACAGCGCGGTGCGCCGGGAACAGGTGGACGACATTATTTTCTATGGCGCGCTGGGGGTGGTGCTGGGCGGTCGCCTCGGCTACGCCCTGTTCTACGGTCTGGACCAGATCGCCAGCGATCCGTCCTGGCTGCTGCGCATCTGGCAGGGCGGCATGTCCTTTCACGGCGGCTTCCTCGGGGTGCTGCTGGCGATGCTCCTGTACGCCCGCCGCCAGAGCATCCGCTTTGGTGCGCTGATGGACTTCGTGGCGCCGCTGGTGCCGGTGGGGCTGGGTCTTGGCCGGCTGGGGAATTTCATCGGCCAGGAGCTGTGGGGCCGGGCCGCGGATGTGCCCTGGGCCATGGTCTTCCCCCGGGACCCGCTGCAACTCGCCCGCCACCCCTCCCAGCTCTATCAGTTTGCGCTGGAAGGGGTGCTGCTG
>JBKDZQ010000433.1:0-7771 GCA_047971325.1 Parahaliea sp. | reverse complement strand
CACGCTGAACCTGCTGATATCACTGCGCGGGCGCGGGTCCCGTGTCCGCCGGGCCAGCCGGACTCCCCACCGTGTTTTTTCAGGCGGCCAACAGGATGTCGGCAAGTACCTCACGGGCGCGACGGACGAACTCCGCCACCGCCACCGCCGTCATGCTGCGCCCCTGGAGCCAGAACTCGACGCATGCGCCAACATCCTCCCCCCCCTGCGGACCAAAGGGCAGCACCACCCGGCTGACTGGTCCACCTTGTTGCCGGGCGCCGGGCGCCTCGACCGCCGGCCTGCTGGTAAGCAGTTTGCGGCGGTAGCCATGCATCGCAGCGTCAAAGCTAAATACATCGCATAGCCCGCTTCCACCCCGTTCACAGGCGGACAGGATATCTTCCTCCTGCTGGCTGACGACCTCATAGCCCAGCTCCCGAATCGTATCCAGGCGATGCCGCAAAGCCCTCCGCAAGGCGCAGGCGTCGCCGCTGACATCGCGCAGCGCGGTCTCCATCCAGTGATTCTGGTCCTCAAAATCCCGATGGGCGATAAAACTGGCGCCAAAGGGTGCCACCAGTGGTCGGCGACAACCCAGTTCACCCAGCCTCGAACAGGGGTTCACCGCATTGACCACCACCGTGGATCGACGCGACGGGTGAACCAGGGCAATCGGCACCTCCAGGGCGCTTGCCAGAGCGCCGAGCCGACGGTTCAGGCGCGCCGATGCATCGTCGGGAAACAGGCCGGATGCCGGTGCGAACACTGTCTTTGGGCCAATGCCGTAGGCCCTGCTGGAACTTTCCCGAACCACATAGCCCTGTGCCCACAGTTCGGCAATGATGACCATGCAGGTATTCTTGGGAATCCCCAGCCGATCGGAGATTTCCGCCATACCGACCTTTCTGGGACTGGCAGCGGTCAGCAGCCCCATGATCGAAAGCATCCGGATGGTCGGATTCGATATGCCGGCGGCGGACAGGGAACTCATCGTCGAAGCTGCGAACCGTCTGCTGTGTCAGTTGATACGTCGGGGCGGCAGCGAGCTAGCGCCCGGAGAAACGGGCCGGCCGACGCTCGATAAAGGAGGCAACCCCTTCCGCCGCATCCTCGCTGGCCATCAGCACTGCCTGGGCGGGGTCAAGGGCGGCGATACAAGCCTCCGGTCCGTGGTCGAACCAGCGCCGGGCCGAGGCCTTGGTCGCCTGTACCGCCAGCGGCGCCTGCTGCGCAATGCGCCCTGCCAGTTCCATGGCGCGCGCGAGTTGCTCACCCACCGGCACCACCTCCTGCACCAGGCCGATGCGATAGGCTTCGGCGGCATCGAATTCGTCGCTGGTGAGCAGATGATACATGGCATTACCCCAGCCAGAGCGCGCCGGAATACGGAAGGTGGCACCGCCAGTGGCGTGAATGCCACGGGATGGCTCCATCTGGGAGAAGCGGCAGTTATCCGCCGCAATCACGATATCACCGGCCAGCGCCAGCTCGATACCCACAGTGAAGGTAATACCCTGCACGGCGGTAACAATGGGTTTGCGGCAGGCCCTGCCAAGCCCCACCGGGTCCACTTCGCCATCCGGGCTCTTGCCGACACTGCCCTCGGACATGACTTTGGTCCACAGGGGCAGATCCAGCCCGGCGCAAAAATGCTTGCCATGGCCATGCAAAACACCGACCCACAGGGAGGGATCCTCGTCCAGCTCGGTCATCGCCGCCACCAGTTGCCGGGCCATCCGGGGTGTGTAGCTGTTGTATTTTTGCGGCCGGTCGAGCCCGATCCTGAGGATGTGATCTTCCCGCTCTACCGTCACGCCGCCTTCAATACTCATGGGAAAATCTCCTCCATCTGTTTGCTTGCGCCTGTTATGCCGTCTGGGCGGCTTCTGCCTCGCGTCGCGCCTCGGCGCGCTCGACAGCCGGCCGCAGGTACTTCAGCGACAGCATCATCGATACCATGGCCACAATGAAGCCGCCACTGATCACGATCGACAGCGAGCGGCCCAGCATCGCTTCGTCGTGGAATACATAATCTGTAAGCGATCCTACCAAAACCGGCCCGAGCCCCATACCCAGATTGGTGGTGACAAACAGTGCAAGCGCAATGAGCTGGCCGCGAATCTGATTGGGCGCAAGCATGGCGACCACCGCCGACACGTAGAGAATAAAGGGCACGGTAACAATCTGGATGACACCGAACATGCCGAGGAAGACATAACCGCTGGTCATCGAAAACATCAGCAGGGCCACCGGCAGCAGGGCGGCGATCAGCCAGGCATAAAAACGCAGGTGTGCGTCCTTCACCCCGCGAGCGTAGAGCCAGTCGACAATGCGACCATTGAACACCAGGGTGAACGCGGCGAGGATATTCATGGCGCTCAGAGCCGGACCATACTTTATCGGTTCCCAGTGGAAGGTGCGCTCGATGTATTCGGGTATCCAGGAGGTCAGGCTGTAGCCGCAGACCGCAACAGCGGAAAAGCCCACCATCATAATGGTCAGCAGTTGCCAGTGTTGGCCAAGGAAGGTGGGCAGCAAGCCCCTGCCGCCCGCCGCCCCGGTATCATCCGTCGTCGCCTTGCCCTTCCTGGCCGGCTCGCTGAAGGTAAACACCAGCAGTGAGAACACCAGGCCAGGAGCACCCACCATCATCAGAACCATCTGCCAGGGTTCCAGATAGCCCACCATCGGCCAGTTCACATCGCGCAGGGTTTCGGCAAAGGCAATGATCAGCCCTCCCAGGCCAAAGGCGGTGGCGGAACCGATCTTGCCGCCCATCTGGTAGATGGACGTCGCGAACATCAGCTTGCGCTGGGGGAACTCATCGGCTATCAGCGAATAGGCCGCCGGCATCAGGGTGGCCTCACCCATGCCGACACCCACCCGGCCGAGCAGCAAAGTGGTAAAGTTTCGGGCAAAACCCGAGGCCATGGTGGCCAGTGCCCAGACCGTCACACCAAAGTAGACGACCCAGCGCCGGGGATAGCGATCGACCGCCCAACCCATGGGCAGGCCGAACAGGGAGTAGCAAATGGCAAAGGCCGGCCCCAGGATCAGGCTGATCTGGAAGTCGGTGAGATGAAGGTCAGCCTTGATGTCCCCCACCAGCATGGCAATGATCAGCCGGTCTAGCCAGGAAAAAACGTAGAGGAAAAACAGCACACCGACCAGCCACCAGCTCTTGAAACCGACCCGGTCGTCGGCTGGCGGTACAGGGGTGGAGGCGGAAGTGGCAGATTGCATGGCGACCTCGGGTACTCTATTTTATGCTCTGAAGACAGGCGCGCGGCGAAGGCGGGCCCTAGCGCAGCATCACGCCACCATCGATCGGCAGACTCACGCCGGTGATATAGGACGCCATCGGCGAGGCCAGGAACAGCACCGCACCGACCATTTCCTCCGGCTCCGCCCAGCGCTTCATGGGCACCGCCTGCAGCAGGCGCTTTTCAAAATCGGGACTCTGGCGGTACCAGTCGGTGAGCCGGGTTTTTACAAAGCCCGGGGCAATCATGTTGACACGCACACCGCCGGGCGCCCACTTGTCGGCGAGTGCCCGGGTCATGCCCAGCAGGCCGGACTTGCTGGCGGTATAGCCGGGCACTTCCTTGATGGAAAGATGGGAGGACAGGGAACCCACATTGACGATGGCGCCACCACAGGATTCCAGGTGCCCCTGGTACAGGCAGCACAACTCCATTACCCCCACCAGATTCATCTCCACCACCCGGCGGAAGTTGTCGATCTCGAATTCCCCCTCCATGTTGAAACCCGCGTTGTTCACCAGCACGTCAATCTCCGGGACCTCCTGGTGCAGGGCGATGCGGCCCGCCGATACCGACAGGTCGGCCTGGTGGTAGCGGAACGCAGTGAGATCATCCTCGTAGGCATCGGAACTGGCACGGGTGCCGGTGATATGCACCACGGCCCCGGCCCGCAGAAAACCCGCGGCAATTGCCAGGCCGATCCCTTGCGAAGCACCGGTTACCAGCACGGTCTTGCCGTTGAAATCAAACATCGTGAACTGTCTCCAAAGGGCGATGACTGGGTGTTCTCCGCGAGCGGCTGTCGACCCTAAAAGCCACGCAGGCGGGCAAAGCGGTCGCGGTGGAAAGCGGCCGAGCCGTAGAGCTGGGCGGTGACACGGGCGCGCTTCAGGTAGAGGCCTGAATCATGTTCGTCGGTCATGCCGATACCACCGTGCAACTGGATGGCTTCATTGCTGACATGCTGCAGGGTCTCGCCAACCAGCGCCTTGACCTTGGAGGCCAGCGCCGGCATTTCGGGGCTGCCGGCATCCGCCGCCCGCAGTGCCGCTTCCAGCACACTACGGGCAAGTTCCAGCTCCACATACAGCGTCGCCGCCCGGTGCTGCAGGCCCTGGAAGCTGCCGATGACCTGCCCGAACTGCTCGCGGATTTTCAGGTATTCAACGGTGAGTTCAAACACCGCCCAGGCACTGCCGAGCATTTCGGCCGACAGGCCGATACGGGCGGCGTCCAGCACGCGCTCCAGCAGTCGATCATTTCCCAGCAGAGCTTCGGCCCCGAGCTGAACATCCACCAGTTCGATCTCGCCGTGGTCGCCACAATCGATCAGGGACAGGGGGCGTATCTCGACGCTCGCCGCCGGTACCCAAAACAGGCCGGTACTGCCATCCTCGCAGCGGGCACTCACCAGATAGGCCTCTGCACCCAGGTTCGCCACGCCACACTTGCGGCCATTCAACCGCCAGCTACCTTCCTGGCGCCGGGCACTGCAGGCGATGGTATCGGGGCGATGGTGGCGCCCCTCGTCAACCGCCAGCGCAACGGTCAACTCACCGGCGGCAATGGCCCGCAGGCACTCGCCGGTGAAATCGTTCTGCCGGGCCAGGCCCAGCGCGCGCACGGCGATAAGGGCCGTGGACAGCAGGGGAGACTGGGCGAGGTTGCGCCCCGCCTGCTCCAGCACAATCGCCATTTCACCCAGCCCCAGTTCGCTGCCGCCCTGGGCCTCCGGCACCAGCAGGCCTGACCACCCCAGCCCCACCATCGCCGGCCAGTGCTCGCGACCCGATACCCTGCCATCGCGATCACGGCGGGCCCGGAATTCAGTCACGGGGCAGGTGCCGGCAAACCACTCGCGCGCACTATCGACCAGCATTGCCCGGCCTTCTCTATCCAGATTCATGCTCGTTGCCTCTGCTCAGCGCGGGTCAGGCAGACCCAGTACCCGCTTGGCGATGATGTTGAGGTTGATTTCAGAGGTGCCACCCTCGATCGAGTTGCCCTTGCCACGCAGCCAGGCTTTCACTTCCCTGGCGGTTTCCGGAGTAACCGCACTGTCACCCCAGCAAAGGCCAGCGCTGCCCAGGGCCTCGATGGCCAGCTCCCCACGTTGCTGGTTGGTCTTGGCGGCGGCCACTTTCAGCACCGATGCCAGCACACTGGCACTGGCGCCAGAGGTTTCGCGATCCATCCGCTCCACCAGGTGGCCGATGGCTTCGGCGTGCAGCAACTGGTCGGCAATGCGGTCTCTCAGGCCACTCTCCAGTTCCCCGTCGGGATGGTCGCTGTAGTCCCGGGCAATTTCCCACAACTGGCGCCCAGGCTGCGCGCCAAAGCCCGCGGCGGCGACATTCTGGCGCTCATACTCCAGCAGTCGCTTGGCGATCTTCCAGCCGCCGTTCAACTCGCCCACCAGGTTTTTTGCCGGCACCCTGACATCGTCGAAAAAAGTCTGGCAAAACTGCGAGGCCCCGGAAATCAGCTTGATGGGGCTGCGCTCCACGCCCGCGGATTCAAGGTCGAAGAGCAAAAAAGAAATTCCCTGATGCTTGGGCACATTGAAATCGGTCCGCACCAGGCAGAATATCCAGTCCGCCCTGTCGGCATCGGAGGTCCATATCTTGCTGCCGTTGATGACAAATTCGTCACCCTCGCGCACCGCGCGGGTTTTCAGGGAGGCGAGATCACTGCCGGCGCCGGGTTCGGAGTAACCCTGGCACCAGCGGATCTCGCCCCGGGCAGTGGCTGGCAGGAAGCGCCGCTTCTGCTCCTGGGTACCAAATTCCTGCAACACCGGTCCCAGCATCCAGATACCGAAGGAAAACAGCGCCGGGCGGGCGCCAATGCTCGCCAGCTCCTCCTCCAGTACCTGCGCCCGCTCGGGTGTCAGGCCGGCACCACCGTATTCCGACGGCCAGCGCGGGACGGTCCAGCCCCTGGCGGCCATGCGTTCCAGCCACAGGCGGGTATCAGGGTTGGGAAAGTCAGGCCTGCGCCCACCCCAGGGCATTTCCTGTTCCGGCATCGGCGTGCGCATGGAGGGCCGACAGTTTTCCGCCAGCCAGTTGCGCACCTCGCTACGGAAGGCTTTCAGCTCAGTCGACATAGGGGACGGTTCTCCTGTCAGGCACCATTGACAGTGGTGGGAATGCACACTGGGCATTGGCACACTCACCGCTTTTACGTATATTTATAAACAGTACTATAATTGCAATATTTGGAATTTACCACACCCGGAGGCCCCGCCGCCACCGGTTGGCGGCCACACTGGCCAGCACCACAGGAGGCAGCGCGAACACCATGACTTCCCCACTCTCCCGCCTGGCCGTGGCGCTGGGCGCCCTCTACCTGGGTATCCCCTGCCTGGCCTGGGGTGCCGATGCGGATGCACCGATCATCCCGCGCTATGTGGCGGCACCACCGGCGACCGAGGACATGCTGGCCCTGCGCGGCACGCGCTGGGTGATCGGCAGTGCCGTGAGTATTGGCGACGAGGCAGTACCTGGACTCTACGCCATCAGCAATAGCCCGCCGCACCTCGCCCAACTGGCGCCGAACCCCCGCCCCCTGCCCGCACACAGTCGCTGCCCCGCCCCCCTTGAGGCCGCCGCTTTCTCACCACTGGGAATGGACCTGCGCATGCTGGAAAATAGCCGCGAACTGGTAGTGATCAATCGCGGCGGGCGCCACGCGGTGGAGCGCTTCGATCTCGCTATCGTCGATGGTGTGCCGGCACTGGCATGGCGCGACTGTGTCCCCCTGCCCGAGCATATCTCGGCCAATGCCGTTGCCGTCCTCGCCACCGGGGAACTCTATGTGACCCAGCAATTCGACCCCCGCGACGCCCGGTCCTGGGAAAAACGGGTGCGCGGGGAACCCACCGGACAAGTGTTCCGGTGGACACCGCAGCAGGACTGGAGCGCCGCCACGGCCACCGCGCTTTCCACGCCCAACGGGCTGGTGGTAACAGAGGATGGTTGCCGGGCCTTCGTCGCAGCCTGGTCATCGCGGCAGCTGGTTCGTCAGGCGCTACCCTGCGAGGGCGGAGAAGAGGGTGGAGAGAACGCCCCGGACCAGGTGCTGGACCTGCCCTTCATGCCCGACAACCTGCGCTGGAGCGCCGCCGGCACCCTGCTGGTCACCGGCCAGGACACCACCCCGCCCCGGCTCCTGGAATGCGTGCGCGAGGGGCGTCACTGCCCCGAGCGCCTCAACGTCATGGAAATCGATCCGGATAGCCTTGCGGTATTGCAGCGCTGGCAACTGACCGGTGACCCCGACCTCAGCCTCGGCACAACCGCCATCGACGTCGGCGACGAGATCTGGGTGAGCTCCATCCTCGGCCGCCGGATCGGCCGCTATGCGCGCGATCACCAGCCGCCGGATACCGGGGAATAAAGCCGCTAGTAGTTAAACGTATAAATAACGAACTATGTATTATACGGTCGCATATCCAATGGGATGGACTCCTCCTCACCCTATCATTTCGGCGTCGACGCGCCAGAATGGCAAGTGGCAACCAA
>JBKDZQ010000432.1:0-2315 GCA_047971325.1 Parahaliea sp. | reverse complement strand
TGCGGCGCGCCCCGGTCTACCCCAGCACCCCGGAAGAGTGAGCAGGGCAGGCGTGAACAGGGAGCAGTGGAAGCGGCGCGATGCGTAAACAGGACGTGGGTATTTTTTTACGGTTGGTGATCGGGCTGTTCGTGCTGCTGGGCGGTGGCTGGCTGGGCTATGGACAGCGCAGCCCCTGGCTGGTCCCCTGGCTGGGGCTGGCATACACGGCGCTCTATATCGCCGGCAAATGGCATGTCTGGAAACACCTCTGGCACGGTGGTGGCGCGGGGGGCTGGCTGAGGGCGCTGGCGGCCACCTATCCGGTGCAGCTGGTGCTGGCGGCGCTGGTCTACCTGGTGGGGCTGGGACTCGGGCGCCTGTTCACCAGCGGCGAACTGGCGACACAGCTCCAGCGCGGTGACTTCATCGCCCTGGCCATCTTCGCCGCCATGGCTCTGGCGCTGGCTCTGGTAGTCAATGTCCTGGAGGGCGGGCGGGGCGCGGCGGCGACCATCGTTGCCGACATGCTGGAAGAATCCACCGCCGGGCGGCATGCAGCGGTGGAAGATGAGGGCGCGGATTTCGTGGTGACCGACGAGGTAATTACCCCCGCCAACCTGCTCTCGGCCGCCCGTTACGGCTACGACTACGCCCGGATCGCGCTGCTGGAGGGGACTCTCCACGACGGTCGCCGGCCACAAAAGGTGCCCTTTGCCGCCAGCGAGCTGGCCATCCGTCGTGCTGAGCAGCGCCTTGGCTTCACCCTGCCGCAGACGCTCAAAGCCATCTACCGCCACAAGGACGGCGGTCTGGCGAAGGAGCTCTTTGTGGCGGCCGCCAGCGAGCCCAGGCCCGTCTACGAGGACTGGAAGTCCGCCTTTGGTGGTTACGAATCGCTCTACGCCGTCGGCGAACTGCGCACCGTGCACGACAGTTTTCTCGATTTTACCGGGGAAGACGATACCGAAGCTTTCCCCGAGGGGGCGAAGCGGTTGCTGGTTCTCGCCCAGTGGTACCGGGAAACCACCTTCCTGGATTATCGCAAGGATGGTGAGCCGCGGGTCGGCATCGTCGATTTCGATCGCGAAGACTGGCAGGACACAGCCCTGTGGTTCGACAGCTTTGATGTGTTTGTCGCCGCGCTCAGGCGAGTGGACAGCGACCAAGACCGGCTGCAGCCAGCCCGGGTGCTGGGCCAGCACGGCCCTTCGGCGGCGGAACCCGATGCCTTCTGGGTGTGGAGCGTGCGCGCCGCCGACCACGGGGTGGACGAGACCCTGTGGCGGCAGGCCCAGGGCCGGCTGGGCAAGACCCTGCCGGCGGCCCTGCGTCCCTTCCTGGCAGCGGTGAACGGCGGCCTGTGCCTGTTTGATACCCTGCCCGGGCGTGGGGAGGATGGCGGTGAACTCTACCCCTTTCCCGAGCACTATCTGGCGGGGGTACAGTCATGGCTCAGCTTGCGCGAGCTGTCGGGCCGCTTGGAATTTGCCGAGGGTGACCGACCCTGGGCGGAGCGCTGGCCGGACAGCGAGCACCTGGTGGTGATGTCCGCCTCTTACGACCGGGCCCTGTTGCTGGACTATCGTCAGGGGGCACGCCAGACAGAAAATCAGGAGGGCGAGCCGCGGGTGCTCAGCGCTCGCAATCTCGACGATCCTGCAGCCGTGGTGGATCTGGGTACGCCGGCGGACTTTGTGCGGGCCCTGCGCGCTGAGCAGAACCCGCACTGGGGTTCGGCGCCAGTGGGCGACCCGCGTCTGTCGGCGCGCAGCGCTGCCGCGCCTACTTTCTGGATGCCCGGCCCGCCGGCCGGCGCCGTCGGCGAGGAACAGCTGGCGAGCGCCGTGGAGCGCCTCGGCCTGGTGTTGCCACAGACGCTGGTATCCTGGCTGGGCGTGAGCAACGGCGGTGCGGTACGCTTCCGCTACCAGCCGCCGCTCAGGCCCAACCCGGCGGGCTATCTCAACCCGGTGCCGACGGAGCGGGAGTGGATCGACCTTTTTCCCGACGGTATCGCACCGCTGGAGCGCTGGCAAACCCTTGCCGACTGGAACAGCGCGCACGGCGAGGACTTTGGCGAGGCACTGCGCCAGCGGGCTTACAGCCAGTTCGTGCGGGATGAGTACGGCGATCCGGTGCGGGTGCTGGTGATTGCCCAGGGGCGGGACCGCCTGTGCCTGCTCGACGCGAGCCGCGAGCACCACGCCGACAACGCCTGCGTGGTGTTGTTGCGCCGGGAGGCGGGGACATGGCGGGAAACCTACCGCTCGGCAGGGCTGCGCGCCCTCGCCTTGCGCGCCCGGCGGGATGAGTGGTGAACTTGTACCGGCGAC